>JAJCYO010000041.1 GCA_029262875.1 Flavobacteriales bacterium | reverse complement strand
TCCCCTTTCCAGCTTTTAACAAGTTGTTACTTAAGACGGCTAATTTTGCTTCGCTCATGATGTCATCAGCATCCATTCGGGTAATTAGATCTCCTTCGCTGTTAGCATAAGCTAAACGTAACGCATCTATTATTCCATTTCCATCATTAGGATAAACCTTTATTCGGCTATCTTCTTTACAGTACTTGGTTAGTATCGCTAAACTATCATCGGTAGAACCATCATCAACAGCCAATAATTCCCAATTAGAGTACGTTTGCTTTAGAATGGAATCCAAACATTCGTGTAAAAACTGTGATGTGTTTTTAACCGGCATGACTACACTTATCAATGGATCTTCCATGTTTCAAATTTATTGTTTTAAAATTATGAATGGTTATTTCATCTACAAAATGACTAAAACAGTACTTTATACCAAAATGATCGATTATCTAATATTTTATTTCGAAATCATTAATAATTCATACTAAATATAACGAAAAAGTATATTTTTCAGTACCTTTATAGAGATAATTTTAGCAAAATGATAGAGGAATCAATAATAGAACAAGAACTTAAACTCTTTTTAGCAAATTGTAGCAAATCGAGTAACAGGGCTGTAGAAGAGTTATCGAAACTACTCTATGGGTTGGAAGAAGATTCTATTAAAAATCAATCTGCCAGATTATTAGGAAAGTTAGTTGCTCACATTAAAGAATTAGATAGTGAGAAAGCAATGACTCAGTACAACTTCTCTTTGTTTGAGATTGAAATCTCATTAACAAATAGCAAGGTTAGTACATTAAAACTATTACAACTACCAAGTACTTTTGTACCAGAAGATTGGTCATACACTTTTTTTGAGGGATTATCACGCTATTCGTTCTCTGAATTTAATGAGAAAAAATTGGTTGAATTGGGCTGTGGAAATGGTTGGATTACTATTGCTTTAGCAAAACGCTACCATCCTGAAATAATATATGGGTTAGACATTAACCCAAGGGCTGTTTTAAGTGCAAAACTGAACCTTTTTATTAATGCGATTGATGAAAATGGGAAATTTGTTTTAGAGGCTGATGGTAAATCACTTATTGATAAAGTAAAATTTTATGAATCGGATTTATTGGAACATTTTAATACTGAAAACCCGATAAATTTTGACGTTATTTTGGGTTGCATTCCTCAAGTTCTTGCTCCTACCTCTGACATAAGTGATACCGTTATTGCTGATTCTTCTGATGATGAACTGCTACAAAGCTTAAGCAACTACACTACGGAACAAGGTTACATTGAAGATAAGTTTGGCTTGGGTCTAATCGCCAAGACCATAGAAGAGAGCATTGATTTAATTAAACCTAATGGAAAGGTAATTTTAAACTTAGGCGGAAGGCCTGGAGAAGAAGTGCTTCAAAAATTAATTACCCGAAGAGGTTACTTGTTAAAGAAAATATGGCAACGAAAAGTTTCCCAAGCTGATGACACCGATATAGACCCTTTGATAAATATAGAAAATGAATTGGGTCATCATTTTGAGTTTTACACGGATATTAATTCCGACAAGCCAATAAATGCAAGAACAGCAAAAAATTATGTTCAGAATGGTGGAAAAATATACCACAACCTAAGTGTTTATGAATGTATTCCAGAGTTTTACAATGAAACTAAACAACTCTTTACTCAACTAAAGAATGAGCTGTTTTCAGAAGCTAAAAAAGGACTCGACCTACACTACAGTGATGCCAATAAAAAGGAAGAGAAAGTAAGATTTTTAGCAGAGCTCATCCAAAACTTAAATGAATCCAAGTTCTTCCCTTATGCAAATAATCAGGGAGAAGATAACTTTAGACAACATATCGCAGCATTCCTTAACTCCTACCATCACTTAAGTTATACCCAAGATCATATTTTAGTTGGCCCCAATCTTGAATGCTTGGTAGACAATATTATTAATGTATACAATCCTCATTCTATTTTCTTGAATGAGACACTTTTCAAAACATTTGAAAAGAGTAACAATAATTTATATTGCGTACCAGATTGTTCTACTGAGCTCGACTCTCTTATCTTAAAGATTAAACCAGAAATTGTTGTTGCCAAGGTAACTGCAGACAAACCTTTTTCGTTTGAGGCATTTCAAAAGCTAATTAAAGTTACCGAAGAAACCAACACCAGAGTTATTCTTGATATTTCTGATCATTTCGAATTATCCAGTTCACCTGCGACAAATGATGTGTTTAAGTACATCAAGAAAAATGGATTACCACTTCATTTTTCGATTATTATTGAACTTGACCAGAATCAAGTCTATAGCAACTTAAAAACTTGTTTTATTTTAACTGAGAATAAGGATTTTCTGAGTTTAATGACTAACGCAGCAGAATTCAGTTATAGCAGAACACCCATCATTACTCAGCTGTATTATTCAGTAATATTAGCCGATTTACTAAAATTTCAGATGTCTAAAATGAGAGGCTTGAGTGGTAAAAACCTACTTTGCCACGAAAGTGAGAACATAAAAAATAATTACATCTGCGAAAGCAATCATGTAGAAAAATGTTTTTTACACCCTGCCATACAAGGAAATGAGTTTGACATTGATGAAAATACCATCCGTTTTGATTATGGTGAAAATGAACTGGACTGCCCAGAGGATTTAAAGATTTCTATATTAGAAAGTTTTACGCACCAGACATTTAAAAAAGAAGATTTAAATCCTGCATCAAAAATTAGTGAATTTGTAAAACAACGTTTTGGGATTACTCATTCTCAGAACATGGTATATGGGAACGGTGTTGCTCCTCTATTTTCTGGAATTGTTAAGATAATAAAAGAAGCAAATGGAACCTTGATTTTCCCACAAGGAGCTTATGGTTATTTTGCTGCAACTGCTCTATTTTATGATGTTCCAATCGTAGAAATTCCAACCAATTCTAATAACAATTATTTAATTAATGTAGAAGATGTTGAAAACACAATAAAGGGAATTGATAACCCTTGGCTATTTGTCAACTTTCCATTGGTTAACCCAACTGGTGCTTTTTATAGTGATGATTCGTTAGAGGCTATTTTAAACTGCACAGGAGGTAATAAAATCAAATACATTTTTGATACTGTTTTCTCAGGATTAGAATTTAATGGGGTAAAAGCATCCACCATAATAGAAAAGTATAGTAACCAAATCAAGTATTTCTTATTGGGAGGTATTTCTAAAGAATACTCGGCAGGAGGTATTCGTTTTGGGTATGCCATTTCTAATTATCCCAACAACTTGAAAGAAAAGATATTGTTTACGCCACATTATACCATTCTATACACCGTAAACAAGTTATTAAGTAAATACCTTTCAAAAAATGAACGAATACAAGAATCTCTAAACAATCAAATTACCACATTAAAAGATAGGGCTCATTTATTGAGTGAAGTATTGACTAAAAATGGATGGAAAGTAAACCCATCTGAAGGCGGTTTATTTTTAGTTGCATCACCAACGAGCATTATTGGAAAAAGTGTATCATGTAGTTATTCTGATACTCCAATAAGCATTGATGCCAATAACATTACTGCAGTAATGCATGACAAAGTGAACATGCTCATTAACAATGACATTTGGACTGGAATACCGGGTTATTGTAGGTTTGTATTAAGTGTAGGAGAAGATACGTTTCAGGAAGGGTTAAAGCGCATTGAAGATTTTCACCGCGACCTGTAACTACTCTATCCCTTTAAAAAAGCGATCCCATCGGTATTTATTTTCAGCATCAGGAGCTTTGTTTACTGAAAGTAAAACGGAGGTTGCTTTACCTACAATGTGATTTTCAGGTACAAAACCCCAAAAACGAGAATCAGAACTATTGTGGCGATTATCTCCCATCATAAAATAGTAGTCCATTTTAAAAGTATAGGCAGCCACCGCTTCTCCATTTATTAAAAATGTAGCATTATCCCATTCCAGTTCATTTTCTTCATATTGCTCTATTATTCTTTGGTACAAATGAATGTTATTGGTATCTAACACAACAGTTTCTCCCTTTTTAGGGACTACCAATTCCCCATAATAATCAATGTTCCACGTGTAGTTTTTATGGTAAGGAAAAATATAATCGGCATATCCATCTGGGTCAATATTTAAAGGATCTATTGATGTTACACAATCTAAATCCTTCAAACATTTTTTTGCAGAATCAGACAAGGTCAATTGCCAGTAATTGTCTCCTTCTTTTCTTCCTCCTTCGGTAATACCATATTTTAGTAAAGTATCATTGATTAATTCAGCATTGGTTTGTACATTGTAATTAAACTCCACTTGTTTTGGAAATGATAAATATTTGCCATCTATATAAACGCGTTTGTCTTTAATTTTTAAGGTATCACCAGGCAATCCAATACAGCGTTTGATGTAAAACGCACGATGGTCCACTGGCACCTCTCCTTCTAATGGATAATTAAAAACCACCACATCATTTCTTTCTATTGAGGACCCAAATAATCTCACATAAGGAAATTGGATAACATCCGTAAAAGAATCCATTTCTTTATTAAATGGCATCTTATGGTGGCTCAAGGGGAACGTAAGTGGAGTAATTGGCAATCGAATGCCGTAACTCATCTTATTGACAAAAATCAAATCGCCCGGTAGCAATGTTTTTTCCATAGAAGTACTTGGAACAACATATACCCAAAAGAAAAAGGATTTAACAACAACGACCGTAAACAACGCATAAAGCAATGCTTTAATCCATTGTTTGATATGTGCTTTGAGTCTTTTCAAGTTTATTCTGAAGAAGAATAGAGAACGCTTACCAGCTTCCCAATCAAATGGTCTTCTGGTACAAATCCCCAATAACGAGAATCAAGTGAGTTGTGTCGGTTATCCCCCATTAACCAATAGTAATTCATCTTAAACACGTAAGTATGTACTGGTTTATTGTTGACGAAAATTCTTGAGCCTTCTACACTTAACTCATTCCCCTCATAAATTCTAATTATCCTGCTGTATAGCGGTAAATTATTCAAGGTTAATTCAACTTCCATTCCTTTTTTTGGAATCGTAAGTGGGCCATAATTGTCTATACTCCAATCATAATTTTTGTGATGAGGAAATATAGGATATAATTGAAATACATAGTCATAACCTTTTGGTTTGACAATTTTATCAGCTGACTTGACTGTAGGTATCTGTTTTAATTTTTCTAACCCTAGCTCTGAAAGTGTCATGATAATATTTCCGTAATCATCCATTGGAGCATAAGACAATGCCTCAAATGTGATCTTATTTTTTATTAGCAGCCTTTCATTAAAAGGAGTTCCATCAGTTGTTACTTTATACTGGTATTGGATGTTCTCTGTATCCTCAACCAAGTCATCATTGATGTACAATTGGGTATTCTTTATTTCCAATTTGTCTCCAGCTATTCCAACCGCTCGTTTGATGTAGTGTGTTTTAGCTCCTATACTCTTAGATTCAACCGTATAGTTGTGATGTACAAATTTTCTTGCTTCCTCAAGCGAGGATCCTGTTTGTAATGTTTGATCCCTTACAAATTGTTCATAGTAGTATGCTGGAAATTCAACAATAGCAGTATCTTCTAAAGGAAAGTGGAAAACAATGATGTCATTTCGCTGAATGTCTTCAGGCGTGTTCATTGTCTTGTCTACTAAAACTAAATCGTCTGGATTAATGGTTAAAGACATTGCGCTGGTTGGAACCAGGTAATGTTGATATTTATACACCACAAAAAGAAAAGCAACCAATATAATTGTAGCAATCGTTACAACTATTTTACTTCCTTTTTTCATCTTTTAATCTACCATTGAGAATAACCTGTTCCATCGAATTCCACCTTGTTGGCTATCCCATGACATCCAAACAAACACTGCTTTCCCTACAATATGATCTTCAGGAACAAAGCCCCAATACCTTGAATCCTGAGAGTTATGACGGTTATCTCCCATCATCCAATAGTAATCCATTTTAAAGGTATACGAGGTAGCAACCTCTCCATTAATCATTATTTTACCTCCATTTACAGCCAGGTCATTTCCTTCGTAGTTTTTAATAATTCTACGATAAAGCGGCAAAGTCTTAGTAGTCAATTTTACGGTAGCTCCTTTTTTAGGAACGAGAATAGGCCCGAAATTATCAATGGTCCAATTGTAATTGGTATCATTAGGAAAAATAGGAGTTATACTTCTGCCATCCCTATAGCCTAAAGGCTGTATTCTCTTATCAACAGAAATTACTTGTGATAATTCTCTCATTTTTTCTGCCGAAGCATCGGTTAAGGTTACAATAAACTTATCGTCTTTCCCATCACTTACCGACCTTACTTCTTCCGTTGTAATTTTCATTCTCCATAAAGCTCTTTGATCCAAGCCTCCTTCAGTAAGAACATTATAATTAAACTGCGCATTTTCGTCAAAATAACCAACTTCACCATTCACCATTAACTTGGTATCAATAATTTCTATTTTATCTCCAGGCAACCCTACACAACGCTTGATGTAATTTTCTTTTTTATCAATTGGACGATCTTTAATGGTAAAGTTCTCATGCAGGTAATTTCTCGCTTGATTTTCAGAAACATCTAATTCAAAGGCGTAATCTCTAATCATTTGCTCATAAATACTTGCTGGTTGTCCTATAACAACCGTATCTCCAGCAGGAAAATTAAAGACCACACAATCATTGCGTTCTACATCTCCCATCTTTGGCAATTTTGCATAAGGAAATTTAACCAACTCGGCATAAGATTGATTCCCTCCAATTAAAGGTATCCATTCTGGAAAACTGTGATGGGTAAAAGGAAAACTCGCTGGTGTATTGGGAACTCTTGCTCCATAGGCCATTTTGTTCACGAACAAAAAATCTCCTACCAATAATTTTTGCTCCATAGATGATGTAGGAATTGTAAATGCTTCAATATAAAAACCTCTGATAATAGTTGCCGCTACTACAGCAAAAATAATGGCATCTGCCCATTCTCTTTTAAATGATTTTTTGTACTTCCCTGCTTCTTCGTAACCTATAAATTTTACATCTTCTTTAAAACCAATATAGGGTAAATAAATTCCTGCAAAAACAACTGCTAAAAAGTGATCCTTAAATGATCTTTTACCTAATAACTTCATCAGCTCTACCACCAATCCCATCCACACCACAAATCCTAAAAATGGCACATAGTATGTAATGATCCACAACCAAGATTTATTTACCATCTTAACTGCTAAATAAGTCCCATAAAAAGGAACTAAAGCTTTCCATCCATCTTCGCCTATCTTTTCAAAGATCTTATACAGCCCAATGTGAGCAGCTAAAAAATAAATAATTGAAAGAATTACAAATGCACTAATACTAATTTCCATTGTTTTTTATTTTACTAATTAAACAGCACGTCTTCCATCGTAAAAATACCTTTTTTATCTTTAATGTATTCAGCAGCAATTACTGCTCCTATGGCAAATCCTTTACGATTGTGTGCGGTGTGTTTTATTTCTATATCGTCTATTTCAGATGAGTAATTTACTTGATGTGTTCCAGGTACATTCTCTATTCTGTGAGAAACCACAGAAAGTTGATTGTGAGCATGCGCATCACCTTTTACCCATAAATCTTTATCGTTATTGTTATCAACGATTCCTTCAGCTAACGTTATGGCTGTACCACTTGGTGCATCCAATTTTTGAGTATGGTGTGTTTCTTCTAATTTAACCTCGTAATCGTTGTGCTTATTCATCATCTTAGCCAACGACTTGTTGAGTTTAAAAAATAGGTTTACGCCTATACTACAATTTGTAGCATGCAATAATGAGCCATCATTTTGTACAACATTTTTTCTCACCAAATCAAAGTGATTATACCACCCAGTTGTTCCAACCACCACTGGTGTGTTTGAATCTAAACATACATTAATGTTATTTACTGCTAAGTCAGGATTGGTAAATTCTATGGCAACATCAACCTGTTTAAGGTTATCAAAAGTAAAGTCATTCTTATTGTCAGAAGAAATCTTCAAAACAATTTCATGACCTCTCTCTAAGGCAACTTTTTCAATTTCCTTGCCCATTTTTCCGTATCCTATTATCGCAATTTTCATTAAATATAAAACTAAAGTTGATACTGATTATTATTAATCTTCTTGCTTTTTACACTAAAGGCTAATACCTGTGATAAGGGGTCAAATTTATAAATTAATAACCAATCTAAACCCTTTAGCAAGTTGATTATTACTTGTTAATTCTAAACTTGGTTGTAAATTAAATGATAAATTATCGTTTTTAGGAAAGTTAAACAAATGAGCATCTACTGCCGCATCGACAATGTTTAAAACATAAAATAAGCCTGCTACGATATATGATAAATCTCTATTTCTTTGATGGAAGTCCATATTGGCCTGAATTCCTTCTTCTGTTAATAGTCCATCAAACTCATCAATGGTGTTCGCATCATCATCTATACGAATTCCATAAGCTGTTTTAAACTTCTTAAAGCTATTGTGATTGGACACAGCAAAATACATTGAAGTACCTATTCCAGCATATATGATGGGCATTTTCCAATACTTCTTATTGTATGCTTGCCCTAACCCCGGAACAACCACACTAAACAACGTTGCCTTTGTAGGTGAATGCATTTTAAAAGGTTTTACGTGAATGGTATCAGTAATGGCCAGGGAATCTGATGGTGATTGTGCTTTGCTTTTATCAGAAATAGCAAGAAACACTATTAGTGTTAAAATTAAAATTTGGATAGATTTCACAATAAAATTTATAGTCCTAATAACTCAATGATACGTTCTAACTCTTTTTCTGTAGCAAATGGAATGGTTAATTTACCTTTCCCTTTTGAGTTACTTTGTAATTGAACGTTAGTATTTAAAAAATCTGATAAATCTTCTCTAATTTTTTGTTGCGTAAATGATAAATCTGGAATACCTTCTTTCTTTGCTGTCAATGTCTTTTTTTCTTTCTTTCCTTTTACCAATTCTTCTACTTGACGAACAGACAGTCCTTCTTTCACCACCTTCCGTGAAATTGCCAATTGTTTTTTCTCATCATCAATATTGACCAATGCCCTTGCATGGCCCATGCTAATGTCTTTCGTTCTTATTGCCAATTGAATTTCTGCTGGTAATTTTAATAGACGCAGGTAATTGGCAACAGTAGAGCGTTTTTTACCAACTCTTTCACTCATTTTCTCTTGAGTAAGGCCACATTCTTCTATTAATTTTTGATAACTAAATGCTACTTCAATGGCATCTAAATCTTGTCTTTGAATGTTTTCAACCAATGCCATCTCAAGCATTTCCTGATCGTTAGCAATTCTAATGAAAGCTGGAACTTCTACTAAACCAGCAATCTGTGAAGCTCTAAACCTTCTTTCCCCTGAAATTAACTGATACTTACCATAACCCAATTTACGAACTGTAACCGGTTGGATAATTCCTAATTCTTTGATTGAATCTGATAATCCAACTAATGCATCTTTCTCAAATTGAGTTCTTGGTTGAAATGGGTTTGCTTCAATGTTTGCGATAGGAATTGAGGAGACAGCTCCTACAATGTTACCCATGTCTTCCTCTGTAGAACCAATGGTAATATCCGTTTCCGCATTTTGCAATAACGCCCCTAACCCTCTTCCTAATGCTGGTTTCTTACTCATCTTTATTCTCCTATAGCAATTGTCTTTTCTTCTTCCGTCATTTTCGTCATTTCATTCTTCTGAAGAATTTCACGCGCTAAATTTAGATAGTTGATAGATCCCTTACAACTTGCATCATGCATAATAATCGTACTACCATGGCTCGGTGCTTCACCCAACTTTGTATTGCGCTGAATAATAGTATCAAACATCATGGTTTGAAAATGCATTTTCACTTCATCTACCACTTGATTAGACAACCTTAATCGAACGTCAAACATGGTTAATAATAACCCCTCTATATCTAAATCTGGATTTAAACGAGACTGAACTATTTTAATCGTATTTAATAATTTACCTAACCCTTCTAATGCAAAATATTCACACTGAACAGGGATAATAACAGAATCAGCGGCCGTTAAAGAGTTGATCGTAATTAACCCTAAAGATGGAGAACAGTCAATAATAACAAAGTCATAATCATCTTTAATTTTTGCCAATGATAAACGCATCATTAATTCTCGGTTTGGCAAGTTAATTAATTCAATTTCTGCACCTACCAAATCTATGTGTGCTGGCAAAATATCTAAATTCGGAGATTCTGTATGTAAAATCGCTTCTTTTGGTTCTATTTCGTTAATCAAACATTCGTAAATGCTATTACGAACATTTCTTGGGTCAAATCCAACACCAGATGTAGAGTTTGCTTGAGGATCTGCATCCACTAAAAGCACTTTATATTCTAACACACCTAACCCGGCAGCTAAATTAATAGCCGTAGTTGTTTTACCTACTCCACCTTTTTGATTTGATATTGCGATTATTTTTCCCATAGTTTATTAAGGTTTTATAATTCTATTGTTTGTCCTATTTCTAATAATGTCAATTCTTTTTGATTCGCTGCAAAATCGCTTACTGCTTTCGCATGATCAATTTCTATGTAACCAAACGTATCGTAATGGATTCCTACAATTTTATCACACTGAATAAAATCTGCAGCAATTACTGCATCTTTCACTCCCATTGTGAAATTGTCACCAATTGGAAGAACGGCAAAATCTAATTTTTCGTATGCTCCAATTAATTTCATATCCATTGTTAATGCTGTATCTCCTGCGTAATAAAATGTTTTCTCTTTTGAGCTAACAATAAATCCTCCTGGATTTCCTGCATAACTTCCATCTGGAAAACTGCTCGTATGAATAGCATTAATATACTTTACGGTTCCAAAATCAAACTCCCAACTTCCTCCATGGTTCATTGGGTGTCCATTTTCAATTCCTTTCTTGCCGAACCAAGAGATAATTTCAAAATTCGAAATCAATTTAGCTCCTGTTCTTTTGGCTATTCGCTCTACATCTGCAATATGGTCTTCGTGACCATGAGAAATTAAAATATAATCAGCTTCAATTTCATCAACATCAATAGCACTTGCTTTTTCATTTGGAGAAATAAAAGGGTCGAACAATAGTTTTTTCCCTTCAACCTCTACCACAAAACATGCATGACCATAAAATGTAAACTGCATCCTGTAATTTTTGTTACAAAGTAACCTAAAAGTAAGTCTTATTCGACTCAGGACAATTGCAACTTACCAAGTATTTTTTAACAATGCTATGTGAATTGTTCATTACTATTTTTTTGATAAATAATTTCCCAATATCAGCTTGGTGATTTACAAAATAGTTCTAAATTTGTAATCATTACAATTTTATAATAATACCAATTAATGGACTTTATAAATCATTTAACGTCAAATAATATTAAGCCGTCTTTACAACGGTTAAGGATATTTGAATACCTCTACAACAGTGCAGAACATCCTACTGTTGACACAATTTATTCTGATTTAGTAAGTGCTATTCCCACTTTGTCTAAGACTACTGTTTACAATACACTCAAACTATTTATAGACAATGGGATTACTTCTACACTTACCATAGAAGAGAATGAAGTGAGGTACGATGCAATTATGGAAGAACATGCGCACTTTAAGTGTGATACATGTGGTCATATTTATGATGTTGAAATAGATATATCAACATTAAAATTTAAAAAAATTAAATCTTTTAAAGTAGAGACAACAAACATCTACCTTAATGGAAAATGCAATAAATGTTTAACAAATTAAAAATTAAAAAATGGGCGTACTAGTCGGAAAAAATGCTCCAGGATTTTCAGCATCAGCTGTAATCAATGGAGGTGAAATTGTTAACGATTTCACATTGGAACAATTTAAAGGTAAATATGTAGTGTTATTCTTTTATCCAAAAGATTTCACTTTTGTTTGTCCTACAGAATTATTTGCTTTTCAAGAAAAATTGGAAGAGTTCAAAAGTAGAAACACAGAGGTGATTGCGGTATCAACAGACACTGAACAATCTCACTGGGGTTGGTTGCAAATGGCTAAAAATGATGGAGGAATCCAAGGAGTTACTTATCCTTTAGTTGCTGACACGAACAAAACAATCACATTCAATTACGATTGTATGGCTGGTGATTTTGATTGGGATGAAGAAGGTAACATGACAGCTCATGGTAGTTTGATTGCTTACCGAGGACTTTTTCTAATTGATAAAGAAGGTGTTGTAAAACATCAATTGGTTAACGATTTACCTTTGGGAAGAAACGTTGACGAAGCAATTAGAATGGTTGATGCTTTGCAGTTTAACGAAGAACATGGTGAGGCTTGCCCTGCTAATTGGACCAAGGAAAAAGATGGTTTAACAACTACTCATGAAGGAATAGCTGAATACTTAGCTACTCATTAAATTATTAACAATTAAAAACAAAGAATATGGCTTTTGAATTACCTGCGTTACCATACGCATACGATGCTTTAGAACCACATATAGATGCCAGAACGATGGAAATTCATCATTCTAAGCACCATAATGGTTATACAACTAATTTAAACAATGCTATTGCTGGAACTGACTTAGAAGGAAAATCTATTGAAGATATCCTAACGGGAATGGACATGAACAATGGTGCTGTAAGAAATAATGGAGGGGGTTATTTTAACCACGATTTATTCTGGAAAGTAATGAGTCCAAATGGGGGGGGGGGGCCAACTGGCGCTGTAGCTGATGCTATTGATGCTGCTTTTGGCTCTTTCGATGGATTTAAAGAAGCTTTTAGTAAAGCGGCTGCAACTAGATTTGGTTCTGGTTGGGCTTGGTTATGCAAAATGGATGACGGAAGTGTTGAGGTTTGTTCTACTGCAAACCAAGACAACCCAATGATGCCAGGATCATGTGGCGGAACTCCAATTTTAGGGTTGGATGTTTGGGAGCATGCTTATTATTTAAACTACCAAAACAGAAGACCAGATTACATTAATGCATTTTTTAATGTAATTAACTGGGATGAAGTAAACAGTAGATTTAACGGATAAGTTATAAGTACATAAAGATTGCTTAAAAAGCCTCTGATTTTCAGGGGCTTTTTATATATTTGGAATTGGTATTTTGAAAAACTTCTTTTACATATTATTGTTTCTTTTACCCTTTCAGGTAATTGCCCAACCTTTTGCCGATAAAGAATATTATCTAATTGATTCTCTTGCTACAGAAGAACTAACAGATTCCGATAAACAATTGTTAAACAACTCCTTAGAGCTTTATCATACCGCAAAAGATGATACGAGCAAGATAAATGCGTTGAATGACATTTGTGAGAATATGATGGATGCAAGTTGGATTAAATACCAATTTTTTCAATACCACTTAATAAATAAAGCCCTCTCTACATCAACCGACAATCAAGTTAAAAGAGTTCTTAACACCTCTCTTTCATCGGCTTTAAATAACATTGGATATATTTATTCTGCTCAAGGCAATAGTCCTGAAGCCTTAAAATACTACCATAAAGGCTTAGCTATTCAGAAGGATATTGATGATAAAAAAGGAATCGCAACTTCACTAAATAATATTGGACTCATCTATTTTAATCAAGGTGACATTACTAAGGCTTTAGAATACTGTAAAAAGAGTTTAGTCATCCGAAAAGAAATTGATGATAAAGAAGGCATTGCAAATTCGTTAATTAATATTGGCCGTATTTATGACAATCAAGGAAGCGTCTCGACAACGTTAAAATATTACCACAAAAGCCTTTCTATTAGGGAAGATCTTGGCGATAAAGAAGGAGTAGCAAATTCCTTGAATAACATTGGAGTAATTTATGATAAACAAGGCGATATCAACATAGCGCTGGATTATTATAATAAAAGTTTAGCCATTAGGGAAGATATTGGTGATAAGGAAGGGATTGCAACTTCCCTTAACAATATTGGGGTTATTTATAAAAATCAAGGAGACCTCCCTAAAGCATTAAAATACCTCCTTCGAGGTTTGTCCATTCAAGAAGATATTGGCGACAAACTTGGAATAGCAACTTCATTAAACAACATTGGGCTTATTTATTTTATTCAAGGAAACATTACCAAAGCTTTGGAGTTCTATCAAAAAGGTTTAACGATTCATGAAGAAATTGGCAACAAAAATGGAATAGCAACTTCATTAAACAATATTGGAAGCTTACAATTTAAGCAAGGCAACTTATCCGCAGCTAAACAAAATGGTTTAAAGAGCTTGGCACTTGCCCAAGAGATAGGCTACCCCAATAAAATTATAGGAGCCGCTGAATTGCTGAGTAATATTTATGAAAAGCAAGGGAAAGGAATGGAAGCTTTTGAAATGTCTAAACTAATTGTCACTATGCGAGATAGCGTTAACAACCAGGCTACTCAAAAGGCCTCAGCAAAGCAACAAGCCAAATATGAATATGAAAAACGAAAAGCTATAGATGATGCTGAGCATAAAAAATTGCTAATAATAGAGCAAGAAAAAAAGGAAAAACAGCAAATTCTAACTACGGCAATAACTGTTTGTTTAGGATTGGTGGTTGTATTTTTAATTTTTGTTTTTAATCGTTTAAAAGCTACAAAAAACCAAAAAATAATTATTGAGCACGCGCATCATGAACTTGGTGAAAAAAATAAAAGAATATTAGATTCCATCACCTATGCCAAACGAATTCAGTCGGCCATTCTACCGCCAAACAATTTAGTTGATAAGCATTTAAAAGATTCGTTTATCATTTATAAGCCAAAAGACATTGTTGCTGGAGACTTTTATTGGTTAGAGAAAATTGGCGACACAGTATTTTATGCAGCTGCAGACTGCACAGGGCATGGTGTTCCAGGCGCTATGGTGAGTGTCGTTTGTCACGGTGCATTGAACAGGTCTATTAGGGAATTTAAGCTAACTGAACCTGCCGAAATATTAAATAAAGTGAGAGCGTTAGTTATAGAAACTTTCAACGCAGGAAGGGATGACATAAAAGATGGGATGGATATCGCACTATGTGCCTTAAATTATAAAACAAATAATCTCAATTTTTCTGGAGCCAACAACAGTTTATATATTATTAACGGGCAAGAAATCAAAGAAATCAAAGCAGACAAGCAACCCATTGGTAGGTATGCGACAAGCGAACCTTTTACCAATCATGATATTTCCTTAAAAGAAGGAGATACCATTTATATTTTTACGGACGGTTATGTTGATCAATTTGGTGGGCCAAAGGAGAAGAAGTTTATGCATAAACCATTTAGAAAACTGTTGATATCCATACAAGATAAATCAATGGAAGAGCAAAAAGTAATTCTAACTGAAGCTTTTGAATCATGGAGAGGTGATCTGGAACAAATAGATGATGTTTGTGTTATTGGTGTGAGAATTTAAAAATACTGGCCTATACCTATTACAATTCCTCCAGAATTAGTTTCTTCCGTAAGTCCATAACCATAATCAATTCTAAAGATGGCATTGTATATTTTTTTATGCATAAACCTCAGTCCTCCTCCTGCATAAACTCTAAAGTTATCCTCATCTACAATGTCGCTTAAGCTTCCTCCCGGATTTCTCCAAGAACCAGCATCCATAAAAAGGTTTGTTTGTAATACAAACCAATTCTTTTCTATAACGGTATGTCGATATTCTAAATTCCATACAACACTAGCAGACCCTCTGTCTATTGTGTTTCCCACCCCTCGTATGTTTAAGTTATTGTCCACTGCAAAAGGAGCAAAAGGACTCTCTTTATTGGTTGCTACTCCTAATCTTATTCTGGTGGCAAAGTTTCCTTTTAAACCTAAGCGCTTAAAATATAAAAAGTCATTCCAGCCAATTAAAAATAAATCATCAAAATTACCTTCTGTTGCTACTGATTGAAAATAAAGGATACTTTTAAATCCAGCTAAAAAATAATAATCATATTTTAAATTGTCATGCGTGTAAACAAATTTCAACATGGATTTATCTTGCTCTAAACTTAAGGGAATGCTATTGGTATCGACTGAATTATCTCCATTTAAGTAATTATAGTTTTCAGTAAAAACATTAGCCCCTAATTCTATACTATTCTTATAAGTAAGTTGATACCTTCCCATTACTTCAAAAAACTCATTATTATACTCGTAGTTGGCAACTAAATCATCAAAATACAAAGGCTCTTCACTTGTCCAGTTTTGGTAATTGATCCCTATTCCGAGTCTTTTAGAAAATAAATAAGGTGCTTTAAAGCTCACACCGTAAGAATCAAACCCATTGTCTTGATAAAACCCACCAAACTTAATGTTCTTCCCAAATAAATTGTATTCATACAGCCCAACACTATAAGATAACTTATCGTTTACTGTCCAGATGTTAACTTGTGGAATCAGGGTTAAATTCTCTTCAACCATATAGGTGACTTTACAAGTACTGTCCGTATTATTTTTTGCAACCAAATACGTTGCGTTTGCTATGGAGATCAAACGCTTTAATCTCCGGATATCTCTCTGTATTAGAACTGTATCTAAGACAGTTCCCTTATTAACTTCAATGATCTTCTCGATAAAAGAAAGCTTTGTACGCTTTAAGCCAATCACCTCAACTTCAGTAATTGTCTTTTCTTGAGCCAATCCGCTCAACGTAAGCAAACAAAACAATATGGAATAAATTCTATTCAATAGTTATCACAACTAACATGGAAAGTTAATGAAACAAATTTGTTAAAAACAACTATTCACAAAACTCACACCATTTGGCGTCTGATGTATGCGTAAATGAAGTATTCTCATCCATGATCTCTTTTATGATTTTGCTTACTAAATTTTCAAAATCATTTAAGGTAGCTTCCTCAATTACTCGATTACGGGTTAATGCAAAAGACATGTACCCGCTACTTAATTTTCTAAAGGAGATAATACCTGAAGTTAACTCTGTATTGTCTACAATATTGCTTTTACTATACATTAAAGCATACATCATTAACTGAAATGCTTTGCTCTTTTTAGCATCCATCAATTCATCTACATGTTTAATTTGTAAATCATTTGGTTTTACCAACCCCGTCTTGTAATCAATTATTCTAATCTGATTCCCATAACTATCTATTCTATCAGCAAATCCTTTTAATTTAACAGTCGTTCCTTCCACTTCAATTTCAGATTTCAATTCCTCTTCTAACGCATTAATAAACAATGTGCTATCCAGTTTATCTACAAATTTTATTTCGTTCTTTATAAAAGTACTTATGTAGTTTTGGGCGATGTTTAGGGTCAGTAAGTTTTTACCCGATGTTAATTCTTTGTCGCTAAAGTTTTTAGAAAAGACATCAACAACTACTTGATTGACTTGCTGCAACATTAGCTTTAAATCCTCTACTGCAATGCTCTTCCCGATAAAGTCTTTGTACAAAATTTCTAAGCTATCGTGCACATAACTTCCGAATGTTGAGTGATCTATAGTTTCTTCCACCTCATCTGCTTCTCTTACCCCTAATACATATTTATAGTAAAAATCTAAGGGACAAGTAATGTAAGCAATCAATGCAGATGGAGAAATTCCGTTGGTAAAACGTTCTTTTATTTTGTTTACTATTGCTGGCGTTTTTTGTACTTCTGGTTCTACAAGTTTTTTATTTAGAGGCGGATAAGTCACCAATTGCTTAGTGATGTTTATATTATCAAATTGACCCAATTCATGTTCAATTTGAGTGACAAAACGACTTTGCTCACCACTTCCAAACTCATTGGTTTCAGTATTGTACAGAATACTAATGTTTTCTGCATTTTGAATTAATCGATAAAAGTGATAAGCGTAAACAGCATCTTTTTCAATGTGTGTTGGTAGGTTATAGGTATCGTCTTTTTTAATGTCGAAAGGGATAAAAGAATTAAAGGTTTTACCAGCTGGCAATATTCCCTCATTGGTAGAAAGTAAAATCACATTTTTAAAATCAATGTTACGTGTTTCTAACATTCCTAAGATTTGTAAGCCTTTTAAAGGCTCTCCATATAATTCAATAGATAAAGAACTTAAGATTTGCTTGTACAATGAATAAAACCCTCTACTGTTATCTAAGTAAGGGTATTTATCCGTTAATGTTATCATCTGATTAAACAGCTTCGCATATTGAAACAAGTACTCTAATTCAATGGTTGACTCCCCTTTTTCTTCCTTATTGTCAACATAATATGCTTTGCTTGTTTCAATGTACTTTAAACATTGTTTCAAGGTTTCATCAACCGAATAAGAAGCTAAAAAAGGAATAGTTAACCTATCATTTATCCAGTCTAACTTTTCCTTATTAATAAATACCCAGTTGTGTTTTACAATCTGCTTTTTTATTATGGAACAGTTATCTTTTCCAAATACAATTTGACTAAATGGGATTTGAACTAATTTCAACACATCTTTATAGTGATAGGTTAAGGCATCTTTGCTACCAAAACGTTCAGCATTAACAAGCGTGTTAAAATAGATTTCAAAAAAGTTATTCGTAGGAGTGTTCTTTAAGGGATACCCCATCGTAACATTTATATTCGCTACTTCTTGTGGTACAGATTGTAATACTGGAATCAGTAAGTTCTCATCTGCTAATACTACTGCAGTATCCGTATAGTTTTTTGAATTATCAATCTCATTAAGAAGATTGGTAATGTACTTTGCCTGTCCTATGTTTTGAGGAATTCCATAGATATTGATTTGCTTCTTTTCTACAGCAAATTTATTCGTTATCCAGTTAAAAGGTTGAAATGCATCCTTCTTTTTGAGCGCTCTTAAAAATATGCCGCTCTCTTGCATAACATCATCCATATAATATTCATCTGCATCAAAAAGAACATCACATTTTTTTTGTTTTTTCAATTCTGAAATCAATACTTCTTCCGCTTTATTCAATGCATTAAATCCTATGAATACAACTTTATCCCATGCTATTTTTTCTTTAATAAACTGCTCTGGGTTTGCTTTTAAATCTTCTGTAACAATTCGATAAGCCAAGCCTTGATACGCTAACTTATTTTGCCCTAAATGGCCAGCAAATAAGTCGTACAACTCTCCCAATTGTTTCCAAAACGTTAAATATTGTGATTGAAACTCTGTTATTCCGCGCTCTCCTAAGTTCCATACTTCCAATGCACGAGCCTCATTTACGTGTTTAAAAAACCCTTTTGTTGGAACCAAATATCGATCAATCTCATTAAAATCGTGTAGCAAAATTTGCCCCCATTTACTAAACTCATCAAAAGTTTCGGGTTCTTTTGTGTTGTTTCGGTATACCTCATACAATTCAAACAGTTGAGTAATGTTGTCTATTACCTCTGCATCTGACAACTGCTCAATTAACTCTTCTGTACCAATAATTTGCGGCAACCAAATTGGTTTATCAATGAGTTTACATAGGTGTTGTTTAAGAAACAAACCAGCACGCTTGTTAGGCAGAACAATACACACATTGCTAAGGTTGTTCGGATAAGTATCAATTAAATACTGTGCAGTTTTAGCTAAAAAAGTTGGGTTCATTTATTGACTTACTTCTAATTTAAACCCCACTCCATGAATGTTATTGATTTGTATCTTTTCATCAGCAGAAAGGTACTTCCGTAATTTAGAAATAAAAACATCCATACTTCTTCCACTAAAATAATCATCAGTGCCCCAAATGTTTTTTAAGATTAATTCTCTTGGCGCTATATCGTTAAGGTGTTCACATAAGAAAGAAAGTATTCTTGTCTCTTTTTTGGTCAACCGCTTTTCTTCAGTTGGATGTATTAACACTTGATTTTTTATGTCGAACATGTATGCCCCTATTTTATAACTTTCTATTTTTTCCTCCTCTTTTTGTGTCAACACTTTAGTTCTTCGTAAAATAGATTCTATTCTTAGCATGAACTCTTGGAAATCGAAAGGTTTGGTAATGTAATCATCTGCTCCAAGTGTAAAGCCTCTCACTTTATCTACCTGCATGGTTTTCGCTGTTAAAAAAACAATAGGCACCTCTTTATTTACATCTCTAATGGTCTCTGCTACTTCAAAACCATCTTTTTTAGGCATCATAACATCTAAAATACAAAGGTCAAAATGTTCACTGGCAAAAGTCCGTAAAGCTATTTCTCCATCAGAACATAAACTCACCTGATAACCATTAGATTTCAAATTGTCTTGCACTACAAATCCTAAATTAGAATCATCTTCTGCAAGTAGTATGTGTATGTCTTGTTTTTCTTTTCCCATGGCTAATTGTTTAATGGAAGTTTAATGATAAAGGTTGACCCTTGATTCTCTTTACTTATTAATTTGACGCTACCAGAATATGCTTCTACAATGGTTTTTACATAATTCAACCCTAATCCAAATCCTTTGATATCATGTACATTTCCTGTGGGTGTCCTATAAAATTTATCAAAAATATGTTTCTGACTTTCTTTGGGAACACCAATTCCATTGTCTTTTACACTAATCTCTATAAATCCATTATCATCATTCGTCTCAATGGTGACCCTTGGGTTTTCGGAAGAATACTTAATGGCATTGTCAATTAAATTATGTAAGGTGTTTGTGATGTGGATTTTATCCCCATAAAACGAATGTTTCTTAGCATTTAAATTACAAATGATTTCTCCTTCTTTTTCTCTAACAATAAGTCCAAAACTCTTAACAGAAGTAGCAATCAAATTATGTAGATCGATATTTTCATCTTCCAATTTCAATTTATCTTTATCCAACGTAGCAAGTTGCAATACTTTATCCACTTGGTTTTTTAAACGATTATTTTCTTCTTTTATAATGTTGGCATAATTTGCCAAACGCAGCGGTTCATCTGCAATACTACTCTGCAGCAATACATCTGCCGATAAAGAAATCGTAGAAATCGGAGTCTTGAATTCGTGTGTAATGTTATTAATGAAATCGTTTTTAATCTCTGATAATCGCTTTTGTTTTAAGATCACATTAATGGTATACGCAAAGAAAATTATAATCAGTAAGATGATGGAAGATGAGAAGACCCAAATTCCCATTTTACTTAAAATATAAGTCTCTTTTGAAGGAAAGAAAATCCCAAAATAATGACCATCCTTATCCCATTTCATGTTGTATGACTTTGATTGAAGTTGATCTTTTTCCGTCTCCCCTAAAGATATATAATCCCCAAAAACAATGGAATCGGTAAAACAATCGTAAATCACGTATTCAAAATCGATGTTAATGTTTCGTTGAATAAACTCATTTCGTAGTAATGTTTCTAACAAGTAAGGATTAACGGTATCATTAATCATTACCGTATAATAGTTAGAGGCAACTTGCTTAACAGGGTTAATTAATTCAGATTCATCTTTATGGATATTCAACAATTCGTGCGTTACATTTGTCAATGCCACATGGACCCTATCGTTAAATTGATCTTCTTGAATGTTGTATGCATTTTTTACCCAGAACATTTGAGTTGCCACAATCCCAATAAGTGAAAAGATTGCTAAAAAAATAATCGTTCTTATGGTTTTCCGATTCATACGTTGCTAAAGGTAATAATTTTGAATAGCATTATTTAAATACCTTTTCTTTTAACACTTTTTTAATACTACTTTTGTCCTTTCAAAAATTAAAACAGAATTTAACTGAACAATAAAAATACACACATGAAAGCATACGTTTTTCCAGGACAAGGGTCTCAATTTGTAGGCATGGGTAAGGATCTTTATGAAGGATCTGAATTAGCAAAAGAAATGTTTGAAAAAGCCAATGAAATCTTAAGCTTTAGAATTACTGACATTATGTTTGATGGTGAAGCTGAAGATTTGAAACAAACTAAAGTTACTCAACCGGCAATTTTTCTTCATTCAGTTATTTTAGCTAAAACACTTGGCGACAACTTTAAACCAGATATGGTTGCAGGTCATTCTTTAGGTGAATTTTCTGCCTTAGTAGCAAATGGAGTATTGAATTTTGAAGACGCCTTGAAACTTGTTTCTGCAAGAGCTCTTGCCATGCAAAAAGCATGTGAAGTTGTTCCTTCTACGATGGCGGCAATTTTGAGCTTAGAAGATGAAGTAGTAGAAAATATATGTGCAGGCATTGATGGCGTTGTTGTTCCGGCAAACTATAATTGTCCAGGGCAATTGGTTATTTCTGGAACTGTTGATGCAGTAAATGAAGCTTGTAGAAAATTGACTGAAGCTGGAGCAAGAAGAGCATTAGTTTTACCGGTAGGTGGAGCATTTCACTCTCCGCTAATGGAACCTGCAAGAGAGGAATTAGAAGCTGCAATTAACAGCACTACTTTTAACACCCCAACATGTCCAATCTATCAAAACGTACCTGCTTGGCCAGTTACCGATCCAGATGAAATTAAAGCTAATTTAATTGCACAATTAACCGCGCCTGTAAAATGGACTCAAACCATGCAACACATGTTAGCTGATGGTGCGACATCAGTTACGGAAGTTGGCCCAGGAAAGGTACTGCAAGGCTTGTTTAAAAAATTAGACAGGGCACTTGAAACAATAAGTGCTTAAGACATTGAAAAGCGATTAAATCATTAATCGCTTTTTTTATTTCCGTTAAAGTAGGAATCCAATCCGATTATTGAATTATTGAAATTCTTATTCAAAGAATAATTACCTTTGAAAAGCACTAAGTAGTATTTATTTTTTTGATATCAGTATGAAGCACATCCTAACATTAATGTCAATTGTTTTTATAATGGGCAGTACAGCTCAAGCACAAGAGTATGTACGCTTAATGGAAGAACAAAATTCAAACTTCTATGATATTCAACAATCTTTTTATGATCATTGGGATGGAAAAACATATGAAAAAGGTAAAGGTTGGAAACAATTTAAAAGATGGGAATGGTTCATGGAGCCAAGAGTTTACCCTACGGGAAAACTTATTAACCCTTCATTAGCTTATGAAGAATATCAAAAATTTAAAAACAAATACGCTTTACCTAAAGGAGTTACCAATGAAAAAACGGGTAATTGGACACCAATAGGCCCCGATAGCTGGAATTCTATTGGATGGAATCCAGGGATAGGTAGAGTTAATGCTGTGACTGTTGATCCAAACAATAGTAACATCATATACGTTGGTGCACCAGCAGGCGGTTGTTGGAAAACAACCAATGGAGGCAATTCATGGGTCCCATTAACTGACAATTTATCTTCTTTAGGTGTTTCAGGAATAGCCATAGACCCAAACAATTCTAATATCGTATACATTGCAACTGGTGATGGTGATGGGAATGACACTTATAGTATTGGTGTGATGAAATCTACAGATGGAGGTACAACATGGAACAGTACTGGTTTAAACTGGTCAACTACCCAAACAAGAGTCATGCGAAAAATCATCATTGATCCAAACAACTCTAATGTACTATTTGTTGCTACAAGTACTGGTTTATTTAAAACTACTGATGCTGGTGTAAATTGGTCGAGTGTATTAAGTGGTTCTATACGAGATGTAGAATTTAACCCTGGAAATTCAAATACCGTTTTTGCGTGTACCCAAGATCTTTTTTATCGATCAACAAGTGGAGGTAATCAAAACACCTATACCAACATAACTGCTGGTTTACCTGCTGGAAGTTTGATTGGAAGGTTATCCATTGCTGTAACTCCGAGTGATACAAATTATGTATATGTCTTAGCTTCTGATGATAGTGATGCCAGTTTTTATGGTTTGTACAGGTCTACCAATGGTGGAACTAATTTTTCCTTAAGAACAAATACGCCTAATGTATTTGGATACAATACCAATGGTGGTGATTCTGGAGGGCAAAGCTGGTACGATATGGCTTTAGCAGTTTCTCCAACAAACAAAAATGAAGTTTATACTGGAGGTATTAATGTGTGGAAATCTACTAATGGTGGAGCATCTTTAACTGCGTTATCTCAATGGAATTGGCCAACAGGAAGTTATGAGTATGTACATGCTGATATTCATACTTTAGATTTTTATGGTAACACCTTATTCTGTGGTTCTGATGGTGGTATTTTTAAATCTACCAATAGTGGGGGTACTTTTTCAGACATTACTTCTGGAATTCAGCATTCTCAGTTTTACAGGTTAGGAACAAGTGTTACGAATGCTGGAATTGTAATGGCTGGTGCTCAAGACAATGGTTGTACTTTACTAAAAAATGGTACTTGGACACATGTTACTGGTGGTGATGGAATGGAATGTGTTGTAGATTATTCCAACGCAAACATCATGTATTCTACCAGTCAAAATGGTAACGTATATAAATCTACTGATGGTGGAAACTCTTTTAACGGAATTACTGGAAGTATTAGTGGTTCTGGTGCATGGGTAACTCCCTACACATTAGACCCTGTAAATCCTAACACCATTTATTTAGGTTATGAAGACGTATGGAAATCTACCAATGGAGGCGGTTCATGGAATACCATTTCTAATTTTCCAAGCTCCATTGATTTAAAATCTTTGGTTGTTGCTCCATCAAATAACAATGTACTTTATGCTGCAACAAACAGTGTTATCCACACTACTACAAATGGAGGAAGTACATGGACAGACATAAGCACTGGATTGCCAAACAATTCGATTACCTACATTACCGTGCACAACTTAAACCCAAATGTTGTGTGGGTTAGCCTTTCTGGATTTACAAACGGTGAAAAGGTTTATAAATCTACCAATGGAGGAAGCAGCTGGACCAACGTTTCAGGAAACTTACCTAACCTTCCTATTAATTGTGTACTTTATGAAAATGGAACCAACAATGGGGTTTATGTTGGAACTGACATGGGAATATATTACAAAAATGATGACTTAATTCAATGGCAAAGTTTTATGACGGGCTTACCAAATGTTATTGTAAATGAATTAGAAGTTCACTATGGCACAGGGAAAATTAGAGCAGCGACCTATGGAAGAGGTGTTTGGGAATCAGATTTATTTGCTACCACCACTCCACCTGTTGGTAATC
>JAJCYO010000040.1 GCA_029262875.1 Flavobacteriales bacterium | reverse complement strand
AATTACCCCACCCTTTTTCAGTACTTGTATTACCTGGTCTACTTTCCTTTTGTCAGGATTATCAGGATGAATAGTTAAGAGCATTTTTTAAGCATTTACTTTAGCATGATCAGCTAAAAATTGAGCCAATCCATTATCTGTTAATGGATGTTTTAATAAGCCCACAATAGCACTTAATGGTCCTGTCATAACATCAGACCCAACTTCAGCACATTGTATAATGTGCATGGTATGACGAACTGAAGCAGCTAAAATTTGGGTGTCAAATGCATAGTTGTCGTAGATTAAGCGGATGTCCTCGATTAATCGCATTCCCTCTGTAGAGGTATCATCTAGACGTCCAATGAACGGAGAAACATAAGTTGCACCAGCTTTAGCAGCTAATAATGCCTGACCTGCAGAAAAAATTAAGGTACAGTTTGTTCTAATTCCTTTATTAGTGAAATGTTTTATGGCTTTAATTCCTTCTTTGATGGCAGGAACTTTAACTACAATTTGTGGGTGCAAAGAAGCCAGGTGCTCACCTTCTTTTACCATGCCTTCGAAGTCAGTTGCAATTACTTCTGCACTTACATCACCATCTACAATTTCACAAATGGCCTTGTAATGATTAAACACATTTTCATCCCCGCTAATACCCTCCTTTGCCATTAAAGAAGGGTTGGTAGTAACACCATCTAATATTCCTAAGTCTTGAGCTTCTTTAATCTGCTCTAAGTTTGCTGTATCTATAAAAAACTTCATTGGAAACGGTTTAAATTAGTTCTCAAAAATAGCCACCCATTAAGGTTAAATCAAATAAAGATGTGAACAGGTGTTGATAAGAGAATAATTACTTAAATCGCTCTAATAGCTCTTTTTTTCGGGTAGCAGAAACATCCACATAACTATCATCACTCATACGAACTTGCCCGCCTTTTCCTTTTACATACTTAGTAATGTACTGCAAATTAACGAGGTGTGATTTATGTACTCGAATAAAGTCAAATTCGCTTAGCAGCTCATCAAAATGCTTCAATGTTTTAGAAACTAAAAATGTTTTACCTCCTACTAAATAGAAATTCGTGTAATTATCATCAGCTTCAACTCTTATAATTTCGCTTACATTAATCACTTCAAAGCCATCCATTTGTGGAAGTACGATTTTTTTATGTTGGATGGAGTTTGATTTAATGTTGTCTATCAAAATTTTGGTATGGAAAATATCTTCTCCTTCTTTTTTTCTTTCTGTAATTTTTTCTACTGCAGAAACCAATTCATCAATGTCTATTGGCTTTAAAATATAATAGGCAGCACTGAGGTTAAGGGCTTTAATAGCATAATCTCTATAAGCAGTAACAAAGATAATTTCAAATTCGATATTGTCCAGTGATTCTAATAGGTCAAAAGCGTTACCATAGGGCATTTCAATATCCAAAAAAACAACATCAGGGTTATGCTTTTTTATGGCAGTTAATCCAGTTTGAACAGAATCGGCCATATCCATTACTTCTACGTTACCACAATATTTGTTGAGGTAGTTATTTAGTGTTGTTCTACTTGCCTCTTCGTCTTCTACTATTATGGCTTTTAAGATGGTACTCATAGTTCAGATTTAGTAAAGTTATCTTGATAAATTTTAACGGTCACTTTAGTTCCAGAATGGTTTACTTCGTCAGCATCTGTAATAGTTACATCAAGATTTGTTTTATAGATATCACTTATAATTTTTAACCGTGAATCAATGTTCTTAATTCCTGTTGATTTTAATATTTTTTGATTCTCTGTTTTTAATTCTTGCGATTTTTTACGGCCAATACCATTATCTTCAATAGTTACAACAATAGCATTTCCACTTTGGTTGATGTTTACTTTTAAGAACCCTTTTTCCTTTTTATACCTTAATCCATGCCATACTGCATTCTCTATGTAAGGTTGAATCAACATTGGTGGAATAACAACATCTTCAGTATTAATATTCTCATCCACGTCAAAAGAGTAATCAAATTTATCTTTAAAACGATGGTTTTCTAGTTTTAAGTACATCGACAATATATCAACTTCCTTGGTTAAGGAAATAAAATCTTCCTGAGAATTTTCCATGACATCACGCATTAAACGAGAAAAATCTGATAGATAACGATTGGCCGCGCGTTCATCATTTTTTGAAATAAAACTGTTGACTGAGTTTAGTGCATTAAAAATAAAATGCGGATTCATTTGAGCTCTTAATGATTTTAGTACCAATAGCTGATTGGCCTTATTTTTAGCTTTATTACTTCGATAAACCAAATAGGAAGTGATTAATAGAATAAGGATTCCCAATATTAAAGAATAGGTAAGAATCCGCTGACGGTTAATAAACTCCTCTTGAATTATCCTTTCTTGTTTCAACAATTCAATTGTGTTTTCATTGAGTTGCTTATCTTTTTCCAAAAGAGAGAGTTTGTTTTGAGCATTGTCTAACATTTCTCCTTTTCTATTCTGCTCTGCTAATTGTTTTTTTCTGATGTTGTATAAAGAGTCTTCCAAAATGAGGTATTCTTTATATTTTTGTAACGCTTCAGACTCTTGCCCGGTTTTGCCATAGGCTTCTGAAAGTGCTTTAAAAGCTTTACTTTTATTTTCAATGTCGCCAAATTCTTCGGCAATTAATACACTACTTTCTAGGTGTTGAATGGCCTCTTCGTCCTTGTCTTGTTTTAACAAGAAATTGGCTAAGTCAATATTGTTTTTGGATTGCTCGGATTTATTATTTCGTTTCTCATTAAAATCCAATGCCTCCTGAGATATTTCAATTCCTTCCTCAATGTTATCTTCATTTTCATAAATGTTAGAGATATCTGAATAGGCTTGATTTATTGCTGCATCATCATTTATTTGAAAAGCTGCATCCTGTGAAGACCTATAATATTCAACTGCTTTCACCGTGTTTTTCTTTTCCTTTTCTAATTCACCTAGTTTTAAATTGAGCGCAACAATTCCGGTCTTGTTATCTCTTTTCTTTTCTATTTTTAGTGCTTCCTGATAGTATTTTTCAGCGGCTACCAACTCTTTTTTCTTAAGAAAAACATCTCCTAAAGCGGTCTTAGCCTTAACAACTTCATCGGGTGAGCTTACATTTTTTAAGTACTTGCTGTAGTATAAAACACTGTTCTCGTAATCTTGGTTCAACTCAGCTGATTTTCCTATCGGAAAGTATATTTTTTCTAAATGATTAACAGCATAAAAATTATAATTAGAAACCAGTCTCATGTTATCGAAAATAGCAATGGCTTTCTTATAATTTTTATAAGAGAGGCTGTATTCATTTAACTGGTAATTAAATTGTCCAAGAATTTCGTAAGCTTCTGCTTCTTCCTTTATATAATTTTCTTTTATAGCAATTAATAGTGCATCATGCACTAAATCTAACGCTTTCTTTTGATCTTGTTTAAATAATTTACTGGCTTTAGTTAATTTTTGTTGAACCTCATTAACCTTTGAATAAGAAGAGTTACCCGTACTCAGTTTAGAGTACCTCTCTTTTTTCTTTTGCTGCATTTCATCCTTTTGCTGTTCTTGAGCAATAAGAAGGTTAGTACTAAATAGTAGTACTAATATGGAGTAATATGAAATCTTTTTAATCAAAATAAATTATGTTTTGATATGATAAATGTACAATTTCTTTTACAACTGGAAAATCAAATAACGCCTTAAAACCTCCTTTTTAATGGGGTTTGACTAACCATTTTAGCCTTAACTAATACGAAAAGTGGTTTTACTCAATCAAACGGCCGGTTCCCTAATTCTGGATTGAAACCCCTTTAATTCTAAAGTAGTTTAGTAGAAAATTAGTATTCATTAAAACCAACGATTATGAACTCATTTCAAATAATAAGAAAATTTAAAAAACAGCTTGCAGCATTATTTTTAGTTGTATTCGGGGTGGCTTGCACCGAACCAGTTCATGCTGATCCACCTTTACCACCAACTCCACCACCAGCCAAACACATTAAGTTAGGGTTGCTATTAGACACTAGTGGGAGCATGAATGGATTAATTAATCAAGCACAATCACAATTGTGGAAAATTGTAAACGAATTGGCTACGGCAAAATGCGAGGGTGTAAAACCAGAATTAGAAATTGCGCTATATGAATATGGCAATGATGGGTTACCAGCTTCAGAAGGTTACATTAGAATGGTAACACCACTAACGGATGATTTGGATCAAATTTCTTCAGATTTATTTGCGCTAACGACTAATGGAGGTAGCGAGTTTTGCGGACATGTAATTCAAACAGCTACTAACCAGTTGGATTGGGGTGTTGGAACGGCAGATTTAAAAATGCTCTTCATCGCAGGGAATGAACCTTTTAACCAAGGGAATGTTAATCCAGATGATGCTTGTAAAAAAGCAAATACAAAAGGAATTACAATCAACACTATTTTTTGTGGAGATTTTAATGAAGGGTTAAGAACTGGATGGAAAAACGGTGCTGATATCGCTACAGGGTATTACATGAGCATCTCTCATAACAGTAAAACGGTTTATATAGAATCGCCATATGATGATAAGATTGACGAGTTAAATACCTCTTTAAATGACACCTATGTACCTTATGGAACTTTGGGACATTCCAAAAAAGCAATGCAAATGACTGAAGATGCTAACTCTGCAGTATATGGGAAACAAAATAAGGTTTCTCGAATAGTCTCTAAAAGTTCTTATGTGTATAAAAACACCAAATGGGATTTAGTTGATGCAAACAAGGAGAAAGATTTTGATATGAGTAAAGTGAAGAAAGAACAACTTCCAAAAGAAATGCAATCTATGACAACTGAAGAAAGAAAAGCTCATGTAGAAAAGAAAACAGCACAGCGAACTAAGATTAATAAGGAGATAAAAGATCTTAACGTAAAACGATTAAAGTTTGTGACAGAAAAAAAGAAAGAGATGGGAGAGAAGGCAGAAAACTCTCTTGATTTGGCGATGATTAATGCTATTCATGAACAGGCAAAAGCCAAGAATTTCACTTTTGAAAAAGAGTAATTTTTCACTAATTATTAAAATAAAAAATGATGAAAAAGATAAGTTTAGCTATAGGGGTTTTTATTGTTGTGATAACTATGGTTGTTGCACAGCCAACAATGAAATTAAAAAGTCAATCAAAAAAAGGATTTCCAAAATCTGATGTTGATTATCCCGAATTTACGAAGTTAACCATTGAGGCAGAAAAGCACAGGGAAACTCATATGGCGTCTTTGGAGAATTTTATAAAATGGTCTAAAGAAAAAGATGTAATTGTGCTGGATACAAGGTCGAAAAAAATGTATGATATGAAGCATGTAAAAGGAGCGGTACATCTTAATTTCTCTGATTTTACTGCAACTAAATTAGCGGAAGTAATTCCTTCAAAAAACACCAAAGTGCTGATTTATTGTAATAATAACTTAGATAAAGATGAGCTGTATTTTGCTCGAAAAAAAGCTTCATTAGCATTGAATATTCCAACCTTTATTAACCTTTATGGTTATGGATACAAAAATGTTTATGAGCTAAATAGATTAGTCCCAACCATTAATTCTCCTTTAGAAATAGAAGGGAAAGGGGTTAAAAAGAAGTAAAATACAGACTATTACAATAGCGAATTAAGGGAGTAAAATAGCTCCCTTTTTTATTAACCTAAATCATTCAAAATGTATAAGATACCAATTATAGGGTTATTGTTTTTTTCAATATTAGCATGCAGTTCAAAACCTAAAACTCAAGTAGATAATAATGAGCGAATAAAAGCAAAAGCAAAATTAGCTAAGGTTTATTGTGAAAAAAATAAAATGAATCTTGATGTATGTATTTTGGTAGACATGCAAATCCATTCAGGTAAAAAAAGATTTTTTTTGTGGGATTTTAAGGGAGATTCTGTTTTGACATCTGGAATGTGTAGCCATGGATGTTGTAGTGGAGGATGGAGTGTTGATGAAACCAAATCAGATCCAGAATTTAGTAATGTTCCAGAAAGTCATTGTTCATCTTTGGGTAAATATAAACTTGGAAAAAGAGGTTACAGTAGTTTTGGAATACATATCAATTACAAGCTTCATGGATTGGAAAAAACCAATAACAATGCTTACAAAAGATACATTGTGTTTCATTCATGGGATATTATAGGAGATGAAGAGACTTATCCAAATGGTATTGCAGAAAGCTGGGGATGTCCAGCAGTATCTAATAATTTCATGAAAGAAATGGATGCAATACTAAAAACGAAAAAGAAACCTTTGTTATTCTGGATTTATAACTAAAGGATGGTAATGTTTTGACTATACAATTGATTCTCAGAAGTTGCAGTAATTAAATAGTCTCCTTTAGGAATTTCTTTTTCAATAGGGACAGCTACTAAAGAATCATCTTCAACGTTAATAATTACTTTAGAGAAAAATTCATTTCCTTTTTTATCTCGTACAACAATCAAAATTTCTTTTTCAAAGACCTCTTCAAAGGCAATATTGATTATTTTATAATCTTCAGAAAAATTAGGATGTAAATTCATTCCCGCTGTAGCACCTTCTTTTTTAAGGTAGTTCACAGGAACAACATTTGAAGTAACCTCTTTATTGTCTTTACTTTTTGATGTTAAACGATAATAAGACATGTTAGTTGATGGTTTATAATCAACATGAAAAAATTCAGTAGTTTGTGATTTGTGTGAAGCCCCAAAAACGGTTGCTACTACTTCCCATGTACTTCTGTCAGCGCTCTTTTCAATGATAAATTCTTTGGTATTATTTTCTGGAAAATTCTCCCATTTTAGCTGTACGGCATTTTGTGTAAGATCAACATTGGCTTCAAAGTTGACAATTTTGGCTTCCTCTTTTTTTAATGCTTTGTTAAGAGATGCTTGTAATGAATTATTATCTTCCTGAGCTGATATGTTTATGCAAAGGATAAGAGTGATAAGTGTAGCTAAAGTCTTCATTTTTAAAAATTTAAAGATTTTGATAAAGTTAGTTAAAAAAATAGGTTATAATGAAGTCGTAAAAGAACGTAAAAGGTTGCCTTTTGTTAATAAACGGTCGTTTTCCCTAAAATAAAGGGGATTTGACACCCAAAATTGTGGATAAAAGTCTTAGTAAAACCTTAAAAGAAGCTATTTAGATAGTGTTTTGGGGTTCAAATAGGAGAATGTGCTCTTGTTTAAGAACAACCCAACGTAATATCCTGTCCACTGTTCAATCTTTTCATCATAACTATAAAGTAGTACAAAATCCTCCGTATTATACTTAAAAGCGATGTTTCCACCGAATTTATCGCTTGCAACTATAATGGTGTAATCTGCCTTTGTTTTTGCGGTTTCTGTTGCAAGAACCTCATAATCATGAAAAGTCGTTCCAATCTTTGTCTTATGACCAATACGTATAACGTTGGCTGTTGTCAATTTCGAAGTGAAAAATACTACAGTTATTGAGTTTCCTGAGATACTGTTCTCAGAATAACTACTATCCTCAATAGAATAGGTCCCTTCTTTAACAAAATAACCGTTAAGTTCTTGTGCTTGATAGCTTATAAAGCTGAATAGAATTAACAATATTGTAGAAATCACTCTCATAATAATCATTTTAAATTACTACTAAGTGCAAATACCTGTGTCTCTATTAAACGTAAATTATTAGTATTTGTTATCTTTTATAGCAAATACTAAGTATTAATAATGCTCAAAATGTCTTTTTGTAAGTGGTTTGGGGTCAGCTATTTATTTGGAATAAAAAGCATTGTAGCGGTAATTAAATCACCATTTTGATATTCAAGGGCAAATTTGCCTTTTTCTACAGCTTTTACTTTGGTCCAATTTATTTTTGTTTTGGAGAGTTTCTTATTTACCGAAACAACGACTTTACTTCCATTGACAGACCAAGTTCCTTCAACATGGTTGCTTTCTATAATTCCTTTAAACTTTCCATCACTCGTAAACGTCAACCAATCATTCTTTTGATTGTCCATAGGAGAATATTGCTGACTAAACTCTTCAACTTTATCTAATTTCCATTTTTGCGCTAAAATTTCCTTTTTGGATTGACTAAAAACGACAGTACTAAATAATACTAATAAAACGAGGATAGATTTTTTCATAAGAATAATTTTTCTACTAAAATAACAAAAATCGAACCGAAATAGAAAAGCGTATCAATGATAATATTTTTCAGAATAGGGACTATCTTCTTTTTCTCGTATCACTGCTACAATTAAATTTCCATTAATGTCAAATTTAAAGTAGAGTATACTCCTTATTGCTTTGTTTTTTGTGTTTTCGAAATTAAAATAAGCCCGAATATCATAAACGGCTAATTTCATTTTTCCCAACCTTCTTTTAGCTTTAACTACGAGTTCTTTATTTTCTTTTATACAAAGGAGCGAATCTATTTCCTCCCACCTTAAATCTTCTTCAGGTAAGAATTTAATTTTAGAAAACTTTAAAACAACAGGGAGCCTTAGTTTGGCTGCATTCACAGTGTACCAATCCTTAACGAGACTTTCTGCCTTTTTTTTGATGAATTTTTTCTGCTTATTGATGACTTTAGCCTCATTATCACATAAATACTGGGCTTGAGTAGTTGTGCTAAAGCAGATGATAAGAAAAAATATGCAATAATATTTGTAAGTATTTCGCATTACAAATGGTAATTAGCACTGATACGTTAAAGGAAGTGAGAAGGTTTCAATTTAATGACTAAATAAACCCTTTGTTTGCATAGAGAAGTATGACTAATATCATTTTAAATTTAACCTTTCAATTGTAAATTAGTAGAAACAATTAAAACCTAAATTATGGAAACAAAACAAGTGAATAACAAAAGTCTAAAAGGTATATTTCTTGTTGCAATGCTACTTTTTGGAGCTTTCTCAACAAACGCGCATAATGCAATAGATAGTTATAGTAGTTTGGTAATTGTAAAAGTAAATGGACTAAATGGTGATAGCTACAACAAAATTGCAGCTGGGATAAACAAAGAGGCATCCTTAAGTTTGGAGTACTCCTGTTTGCAATCTGATGTAATTGTTGTTAAATACAAGCATACATTCAATAATAAGGGAGATGTACAGCATTTCATTGGTAATAAACTTAAAAGATGGATAGGAGTAGTAAAGATTGAATTTATTCACATAGATATGGTTCTTGGTGGATCATCTAAATGTTAGAGGTATGGAGGTAAAAGGTAAAAGGGATAAATGGGAAATATTTAAGGACAAAAAAGGAGAGTGGCGTTGGCGAAGGACTGCAATAAATGGTAGAATAGTTGGGGCTGCAACTGAAGGGTATATTAACCGAATTGATTGTGTAGAAAACGCTAAGAGAAATGGTTATGTAGGATAAGTTACCTACATTGTATTTGGCAATTTGTACATGTTATTCCCTGTGCGTTAGCATCATCTGCTGCTTGAACTTTAGCATCACTACCACAATATTCGCCCATTAATGTTTCTTGTTTAACTGTAACACCATCTGCTTCAAACTCTACAACAAAACATTCTCCGCACTTTTTAGTGCAACTAAAAAAGCAACAAACAATGAACAGTGGAAATAGTATTTTTTTCATTCTTTAACCACTTTCTTAGTAATCACCTGACCATTCACTTCAAGTTGTAGGAAGTATATCCCAGCGGGTCCATCTATACTAATGTCAAGCTCCTGAATATTGTTAAACTCTTCTCGCATCACTAACTGACCAAGATAATTCCTTATGTTTAAAACTCCTGTAGAAGCTTCTTCTAAAGAAATAGTTATCCGTCCACCTGTGGGGTTGGGTTGGATGGTTAATCCTTCTAAGCCATACTCTTGAACGCTTACTTCAAATTCCATTTGTGCGCTTAGGGTTTTATATGTGCTATCAGGAAGAACCATCAGAGAGTCATAAGTGGTATTTACCCACATGGGAATATAATTTACTGGTACACATGCTGAATCAAGGCTCTGAACGTATCCCCATCCATTACCAAACATACCTACAAGTCCTGTAAAATCCGCTTTCACAGTTACAGGATACTCCACAGCATGGACATAGATTTCAAACCTAAGGTATTGGGTGAAGGGAACACCAGTGTAAGGTCTAAAGTCCACTTTTGTGTCCAAGTTTGAAGGAAATGTTATAAACAGTGGACAGTTCTGGGAGCCTGTCATTCTCAGAAATATTCTGGCATCAAGGCTATCATAAGGGCTTCCATAAAGGTCTGCCTCTCCCAGAGCTAAATCTATTCCATTAGTGGAAGATGAATCCACTCCAACTACTACAGTATCACTTCTGCCTATATTATCTATGAAAAAGAACTTAGCAGATTCAGTAGCCCATTGTTGGGCATAGGAAGATGTAATTAGGGTAAGCAACAATATGGTGGACAAAAACCTCACGATACTAATTTACAAAAAATCAAGCACATGCTAAAAGCATAAATTCATTAAAGGCTGTGTTAACCACTTTTTAGGCGCAGCCGCATTGCTGAGCTTTAGTTACAAAATAAATTTAGGAGAATAAAAAGTGGGCAAGCTACTTACATCGCACCGCTCAACCACCTATCCTTGCTCTGTTCCCAGCCTGGGGAAGTTCAGTAGGAGCTGGTCGTATAAGACTTGCCCGCTGCAAAAGTAGAATTATCTTTTAATTATTTGTTAAAGCATTATAAAAAATATTCTTTTATTCAACAACTTCACTATCTTTGGCGGTAATGAACCAAGAATTGGACATATCTATCGTTATTCCACTGCTCAATGAAGAAGAGTCATTGAAGGAATTAACGGATTGGATTGGCAAAGTAATGCACGATCATAATTTTTCTTATGAAATTATTTATGTTGATGATGGAAGTACGGACGGTTCATGGAAAATTATTGAAGGTTTACAAGTTCAAAACCCAAACATTAAAGGAATTAAATTTAGAAGAAACTACGGGAAGTCTGCTGGTTTAAATGTTGGTTTTGCAGCAGCAGAAGGAAGAGTAGTTTTTACTATGGATGCTGATTTGCAAGATAGTCCAGATGAATTACCAGAAATGTATCGTATGGTCGTTGAAGATGGTTGGGATTTGGTTTCTGGATGGAAAAAGAAACGGTATGACCCAATTACTAAAACATTACCGACTAAATTATTTAATGCCGCTACGAGAAGGATGTCTGGGATAAAAACTTTACATGATTTTAACTGTGGTTTAAAAGCCTACCGTAAGGATGTGATTAAAACAGTTGAGGTTTATGGTGAAATGCATCGTTACATTCCTGTTTTGGCTAAATGGGCTGGGTTTTCTAAAATAACGGAAAAAGTAGTACAACATCAAGAAAGAAAATATGGTGTTACGAAATTTGGATTAGAACGTTTTATAAATGGGTTCTTAGATTTATTATCCATTACATTTATTTCGAGGTTTGGAAAAAGACCTATGCATCTATTCGGTTCATTGGGAACCATAATGTTTGTTGTTGGGTTTTTAATTTCATTGTGGTTAGGAATCAATAAATTATTTATCAATACAGGTGCACGATTAATTGCTGATAGAGCTGAGTTTTATTTGGCATTAACGGCTATGATTTTAGGTTCGTTACTTTTTGTTGCAGGGTTTTTAGGAGAGTTAATTTCGCGAACATCAACTACCAGAAATCAATACAACATCGAAAAAGAAATTTAACGGACTATGTCCGTGATAACTATTGAGTAAGATAATCTTCAAATGAAAATTACGATCATAGGCCCAGCTCATCCTTATCGAGGGGGAATAGCTTTATTTAGTAACCGATTAGCTGAAGCATTAATTGCGGGAGGACATGAGGTAAACATCATTACGTTTAAGTTACAATACCCAAGTTTTTTGTTTCCTGGAAAAACACAATTTACTTCCGATAAAAAAGGAAAGGACTTAAACATTGCAAGAGCCATAAATTCTGTAAACCCCTTTAATTGGATAAGCGTTGGGAAACAGATTCGAAAGGATAACCCCGATATCGTAATTTTTAAATATTGGATACCATTTATGGCGCCTTGTTTTAGAGCCATTGCAAAACAGATTAAAAAGAACACTGCCACTAAAATAATAGCTGTAGTTCATAACCTTATTCCTCACGAAAAAAGACTTGGAGATACCTCTTTAACAAAGCTTTTTTTGAAACGAATGGATGGCTTTATTGCCATGTCTAAAAGTGTGTTGTCGGATATAGAGCAGTTTGATACAATAAAACCAAAGGTGTTTTCACCGCATCCTTTGTATGATAACTTTGGAGTTTCCAAGTCGAGAGAAGAAGCTATAGAAGCACTTGGGTTAGACAGCTCATTTAATTACATGTTATTTTTTGGAATTGTAAGGAAGTATAAAGGCTTAGATATTTTATTGGACGCCTTAGCCGATCAAGAACTGAATGATGGTAAAACTAAATTAATTGTTGCGGGAGAATTTTATGATGATGACACTGAATACATCAACATCATAAAAAAACACCAATTGGAAGATACTGTTATTCTCAGGAATAGTTTTATACCTGATGACGAGGTCGTAAATTACTTTTGTGCTGCAGATATTATTGTTCAGCCCTATAGAAATGCTACACAGAGTGGTGTAACACAAATAGCTTATCATTTTGATAAACCGATGTTGGTGACAGATGTAGGAGGGTTAAAAGAAATTGTTCCTCATCATAAAGTAGGTTATGTAGTCCAACCAAATGGAAAAGATGTGGCTAAAGCCTTAGTGGATTTTTATCAAAATAATAGAGCTGCTGAATTTATAGCTGGGGTAAAAGAGGAAAAGAAAAAGTACAGTTGGCAAAAAATGGCGGACACCATTCATGAGCTTTATAATAAATTGTAGCTTATTCTTTAATAATTTTCTTTGTTATAACTTCTCCATTTTCGGTTTGGAGTTGCAAAAAGTAAATCCCATTTGGAGCATTAATTTTCAGGTCAATAATATCTATTGATTCATAGTGTTGAGTAAACATTACTTGCCCCAAACTGTTCGTTAAAATTGCGGTTAGATTAGTTTTAACTTCCCCCATTTCAATAGAAATTAATCCATTAGTTGGATTAGGGAAGAGTTGTATTGCCCCATCTTCTGTTATGTTTACTTTAATCGCTTTAGTGTATTCGTATTTTCCATCAAAGTCAGTCTGTTTTAATCGATAATATGAAATACCTGTATAAGGGTGTTCGTCAACCGTATTGTACGTTAAGATTATGTTTGAATTGCCAGCACCTTCCAACTGATTTACTTCTTCGAAATACTCATGGTCTGTACTTCTTTCTATGGTAAAATAATCGTTGTTTATTTCAGAATAAGTTCCCCAATTTATAAGCACTTTTTGATTTATAGCTTCTGCAGAAAAATACAATAAAGAGATTGGTAGGACTCCTGGTGGTTCATCAGCTCCTATTCCAGGTGTGCCTCCACGAATATCTCCATCTATGTCATCAGCTACACAGGCTGGAGGCCCTCCTTGACCAATTACTGGAGATGCCGCTTGCAAATGTAAATCTGTTGTGGAGGTATATAATGGATCAACACTCATTGAGTTGACATCATCACTACTGGCAGTTTGTAATTCTGCTAAAGTATTAATAGCAGCAATATCCCACTCTCCTAAAGCACCTCGACCACCTCCAACCCATCCACTTGAAAAATAATCGTTATTATCTGAAGCATTAATTCCACCTACGCTGTTGATAATTGCGTAGCCATTGGTTGCCATAAAGATGTTATTTCTTACAATAAAATTTGCATTTAAATTTGGGTTTACACTTTGTGGACCATTAAAATAATAGGCTACAGAAGAAGAGGTGTTTGTTCCAGTTGTGAGTAGACTATTAAAACAAAAATTCTTATTGGTAGTAGCGTTAGTATAAATACATCTTGATGTTCCGGTGCCTCCAGCTACAATCATATTGTTGGCGACAACCCCAGGGTTAGCAACTGATCCTTGACAATCAAGTAACTCCATACCATGGTTATTGGTTCCATCTATCATAATTATTTCATTTTTTGAGATAGTCAATACAGAGTCACACCCTCTACATAAAATTCCTTGAGTAGCAGGTCCGTTACTCGTAGCCGCATTTATCATTCGGTTGTTGTTAATCGTAACATCCGTTATATATTCTACATATATTCCATAACGGAAGGTTTCGAATAAATTGTTTTCGATAGTCAGCCCACCTGTACGAGGGGTCACTGCCCCTGGTCCTTCAAACCAAATGCCTTTATTTCCATTAAGAAACCAATTGTTAGTAAATACATTGTCGCTATCGTTTCGTGACGCAGATTCAGAGTGTACGATTTCATCGCCATTAGAGCCTGCTATGGTCATTAATTTGTTATTGTGAAACTCATTAAAAGTGGCGGAATTGGCTATTTCGATTACTCTGTTGTCAAAAGGGTCAGTAGAACTAATTGTCATATTTTGGAAAATGATGTAATCAGCTCCATCTAACTTAACAGTGTAGTTGTCAGCAAAAGTCGCCAGAGCATAGGTGAGTACTACATCATTACTGTCGCCACTTAACGATTGAAAAGTAATGGTGTTAGTTGCCGAAGCTCCAGGTATCTCTTGGATGTCAACCTGCTCAGTATAGGTGGCTGTTTGGATATTCATGATAACAGGGCCACATACTCCGTGTGCTTCTAATGTGTCAACCGCTGCAGTAACAGTAGCATAATATCCGGTGGCACCTATTACATAAGTGCCACTTAATGCAGGGTTCATATTGCCTCTGGTAACGGTATCATTTGTAGTATTTTCATCGGCTACAGCATTCGGAACAGTCGTCCAGACCTCTATGGAATGAGCAGTTTGTCCAACAAAATTATAAGAACCAATATTGACAGGGGCACTAAAAGTCAATGTAGGGATACTTCCGACCCAATTAAAAGGTGTTTGTAAAATTCCGTTAACCTTCCAATTAACAGTAACACTAGTTAATGTAGCAGAACCAAAATTTCGAATACTTATGTAAACATCATTATTCCCAACACAAAATGGAACCGTAGGCTGGTCTACTGATTTTGCACCAGCATCATTTACAGCTCCTGTACCTAACTCATGAGCCCCAATAGTTGGCGGGTCAGGTCTAACAGCACCATATATATCTGAAGTAACAGAAGGTAAGTCAACTCCTGCAGTTTCTAAAGTTCCATTTCCTACTCTTAAATCTCCGTTGTCAGCATCAAAATATTGAGGATCAATATTCAAAGAATTTGTTTCTCCAGACGCTCCAGTATATGTTGCAAAAACAGTACTTGTAACACCACCAAACCTTCCTCTAAAATTTGTTCCAGTAGAAGTCCAGTAGTTGTTATAATCTATTCCACCTACAGCAGATGAGTTAGGAATATTAATTGCCCAATCACTAGTACCTCCTGAATAATTTGAGAATATATTATTTATTATTTGTAGGTCATCAGTAGAATTAAACGTTTGAAACCCATATGATGTGGATGCTGTACAGCTACTCCCTACATTAAATGTATTAGAATAAATATTAAAATATTCACTTGTACTAGCAAGGTTCAATGCGTAAGATGTACTAGGTGAACCATTTACATGTACCATGTTGTTTGCAATTATACCATTATTACCTATAGTAGATGTAGATCCACTTAAATAAATCCCGTGGGACATTTTAGCCCCAGTTTTAGCATATATCAGATTTCTTTGAATATCATGTTGTCCGTCACAATCATTTAAATAAAGACCATAACAATCGTTTCTTGTTGAATTCGTTTTTAAGGTGTTGTCAATTACAGTTACTTTTTGATGATCTTCAACCTCAATAATTCGGTAATATTGGTCTTCAAAAATGTTATTTTGAATATCTATTCCTTGAGCATGAGCTGTTGGTTGATAGAAATATATTCCATGACTACCGTTGTTTATGACATTATTTTTAATAGAAAGATTATCGCATTCATCACCAGTTCCAGTTTCAGCCGAGTAAAAAACTGCTCCTGCATTGCTGGTACTTGTTGTGGCAGTTGAGGATATAATATTGTTTAGAAACTGATTGTTATCTGCATTATTGATGAGTTCGATTACTCTTCTTGAAGATCCTGTTGTTGGATTTCGAATTGTGAGTTGTTTAAAGGTGATGAAATCACCTCCATCCAATTTTATGATATAATTAAACGAGCAACAAGCTATTACAGTCCGTTCTAAAATTACTAATGTACTATCTGAATTTTCAGATTGAAAAGTTATCGTATTTACTGCACTTGCATTTGTGATTTGATTAAGAACAATCTGCTCATCGTACGTCCCATTACGTACATTAAAAATTACTGGACCATCTCCTACTAATCCATTAGTGTTTAGGTCCGTTACAGCAGCGGTAAAAGTAGCGTAATTAGGTGCAGCTCCACCAATCGTATAAGTGCCTGCTGATATTTGTGAATAACTAAAAAACGGATAAAATAAAAAGAGGGATAATATGTAAAATAGTTGTTTCAATTTAAAAGGAATGAAGGATACTCAAATCTAACGATTTTTTCTGACTAAATCAATAGACAACATGGTTGCTTATTTCATTTATCTATTTATTAATCAGATTGTTAGTAGTAATTGTAAACGAAAAAAGCCATCCCTTTCAGGATGGCCTTGTATATTGTAGACTTCTTCTAACCTTAGTTATTATCTGGCAAGAAAGAAAAGTTTTTGGCGTAATCTAACATTTGTTCGGTAAAATCATCTGGGTAAGTTACTTTAACATCAGTAATTTCTCCGGCATCATTTGTTACAGGAACTAATGTTGGATTAATAAACCCTCCATAAGGTGCAATGTTTAATTTAGAGACTCTTTCTAAAACCTCTGCGTGTAAATCAGCATCAACCTGTACACCATAATTTTCCACTAAATCTTTACCTGCTTGGTAATCTCCTTCAGACTTAATTTTTTGAATTTCCATTAATAATTCTCCAAAAATCCCTCTTAATTTATCATAGTCATTAACAACAAAATAAGTTTTACCATCTTTAGTTACCTTTTCAACAACATTGTCCGCAGCACCTTTTTCCATAGACCAAGCAGCAACCAATTGTCTGTTTCTCATATGAGCTTCTTCAATTACAGCTCCTGGCTCCAATCGCATTAACTGAGTCATCATACCGTTTCTGATGTAACCATCGTAAGCTGTTTTTCCAACTTCTAACGAAGAAATCAATCCCATCTCAACTAATTTTGGATCCATTAAATAATAAAGACCTACTAAATCAGCTCTTGCTTCTTCTAATGTAGAAGCATAGTTTTTTAAGGTTTCTTTTGGAGTACCAACACCTTCGTTAATTTGTCCCGATGCATGTCCAATAACCTCATGCAAAGCAGTGTGCATTTTATCACCGATACCACCATGCTCTTTTTCCATTTCCATTTCTTTCTCTGTATAGCAGAATTCTGCAAGCATACCTGAACCACCAGCTTTACTGTAAGCATTAATGATGCTTCCTAAACTAACAGACTTAGAACCGTGTTTTGCTCTAATCCAGTTTGCATTTGGTAAGTTAACCCCTATTGGAGTAGATGGAGAAGCATCTCCTGATTCACCAGCAACTTCAACAACTTTATAAGTAACTCCAACAACCTCTTTCTTTTTATGCTCTGGCATAATTGTAGAGTTATCTTCGAACCATTGTGCATTATTGGCAACAACAGCCATCCTTTCAGAAGCTTCAAAATCGTTCATTTGAATCACTGTTTCATAAGAACCTCTATATCCTAATGGGTCATTGTATACCTCAATAAAAGAATTGATGTAATCAATATCTCCATCTGTGGCTTCTACCCAGGCAACATTGTATTTATCCCAAGTTTCTAAATCACCAGTATTGTAATACTCAATTAATAGTTTTAATGCATTAGCCTGAGCATCGTTTTCTGCAACATTAACAGCTTTTGTTAACCATTTAGTCACTTCATCAATTGCTTCACCATACATTCCGCCAGATTTCCAAACCTTTTCTTCTAATCCATTTTCTCCCCTAATCAATTTAGAGTTTAATCCATATGAAATAGGCTCCTTATCATTCGTATCTATTTTAGCAGCATAAAAATCTAATGCTTCTAGTTCAGTTACATCTGGACCATAAAAATTAGATGCAGAAGCCAATAGCAAATCCTTGTTAGGATCTAAGCTTACCTTCTTATTGTCAATTTCAGGATTGAAAATCACCTCCACAACTTCATTGTCTAAGTCAGTTTTAGTTTCCTTCATTAAACCAATAAAATAGTCTTTTGAAAATTCTGGTGTAAATTTATCCATAGAATAATGATGATGAATTCCTGCTGAAAACCAAACTCTTTTAGTGTAAACCATAAAGTTTTTCCATTCTTCCGCATCTTTATCTCCATTATAATTTTGAACAATGTTTTCTAATGCTCTTCTAATTTTTAAATTATGACGATAGTTTTGATCCCAAATAATATCCCTTCCAGCATAACCAGCTTGGGTAAGGAAATAAACCAGTTGCTTTTGTTTTAGCGTTAATTTATCAAATCCATTGATTTTATAGCGTACAATTTTTAAGTCAGCAAATTGTTCTGTTTTCCAAACGAAATTAGAGTCGTTCTCTTCAACTACTATTTCTGGAGTGTCTTCATTAGTGCTATCTCCACAAGAGAACAGTAACGTACTTGCAGCGATAATTAACATTAAATATTTTGTTGCCTTCATTTAAGTTTGTTTTTGGTTTATGGCTGACAAAAGAAAATAAATAAAGTGATTTTTGCAACATATATTAGACTTGATTGAGCATTGTGTCGTTTAGTGTTCATAATCAATCGATTAGTAAAAATCAAAATAAAACACCTATTCTTTTCGTTTAATAATCAATTCTATAGGTACGGTATAATAATTGTTAAAAAGGTAAAGGAATTTATTAATTTTGTTGTCAGTATGAAAAATTTATTTGTCGTCATATTTGTAATGTTTGGTTTTCTCGCTTTTTCACAAGGGGAGAATAAAACTGATGCTAAAGGTCAAAAACAAGGCGAGTGGAAAAAGTACCACAAAAATGGGATGCTTAGGTATGTTGGTAATTTTAAAAACAATAAACCAATTGGAGAATTTAAATATTACTATGAGTCAGGTAGTGTTCAGGCAAAAATGAGCCATAAAGGAACGACATCATACTCTATTATATTTTATGAGACTGGAGAGGTAAAAGCTACAGGGAAGTATATGAGTCAAAAAAAGGATAGTACCTGGACTTATTATGACTTAGATGGATTTAAGACTGCTACAGAATACTATACCAAAGGACTAAAAGACAAGATTTGGTATGTTTATTTTAATACTGGACAAATTGCTGAAGAGAAAGAATATTCGAAAGATTTCGAACATGGGATATGGAACCAATACTATGAAGACGGGAAAAAGAAGATGGAAGCCAATCATGAAAATGGAGGATTAGAAGGGAAGGCCGTTTACTATAATAGTGAAGGAATAAGAAGTATTTCTGGTTTCTATTATCACGGATTAAGAAATGGTGTTTGGTTGTACTTTGAAGACAACGGAGTGAAAATAAAAAAGAAAGAAAAGTATAAAAACGGAAAGAGAATTGATGCGAACAAGGACGAGAACATTGAAGATACATACAAAAAAGAACCAATTAATGAAGATTTTCTTAAACCAGAAAATTTTACATCCCCAAGATAAATAGTAATCGTGAGTAATAAAGGAAAAGTACTGGTAGCCATGAGTGGTGGTATAGATAGTTCTGTGGCTGCTATGTTGTTACATGAACAAGGCTATGAGGTAATTGGAATGACCATGAAAACATGGGATTATACATCCTCTGGTGGAAGTAGAAAGACAACGGGGTGCTGTAGTTTGGATGACATCAACGATGCCAGAATGTTAGCCGTAGAGATGGGCTTTCATCACATTATTTTAGACATTAGAGAAGAGTTTGGAGATGCCATCATAGATAATTTTGTTGATGAGTATTTAGCTGGAAGAACTCCTAATCCATGTGTGTTATGTAATACACACATAAAATGGGATGCATTGTTAAGAAGGGCCGATCAATTAGGCTGTGATTTTATTGCTACTGGACACTATGCACAAGTAAGAAAAGAAAATGACCGTTATGTTATTTCAAAAGGATTGGATGAAAATAAAGACCAATCTTATGTGCTTTGGGGACTAAGTCAAGAAAGTTTAGCCCGTACACTTTTTCCTTTAGGAGGATTCTCAAAACCAGAAATCCGTAAAATGGCCAAGGATAAAGGATATGAAGAGCTTTCAAAAAAAGGAGAAAGTTTTGAAATATGTTTTGTGCCTGATAATGATTATAGAGGTTTTTTAAAACGTAGAGTAGAAGGCCTTGAAGAAAAGGTGAAAGATGGTGATTTTGTAGATGTTGATGGAAATGTAATAGGAAAACACAAGGGCTATCCTTTTTATACTATTGGTCAACGAAAAGGGTTAGAAGTGGCTTTCGGAGATCCCCGTTATGTTATTAAGATAGATCCTAAAGAAAATAGAGTAGTTCTTGGAACCAAAGAAGACTTGAATAAAAAGACTGTATTTGTTAGAGACCCTAACTTTATTAAATACGAAGACTTGTCTAAAGAGATGGAAGCTTTGAGTAAGATTCGATACAAAGATAAAGGGGCTAATAGTTCCATTTCTAACACTTCAGATGGAAGGATTAAAATAGAATTTTACGGTGATGTTCAAGGAGTAGCCCCTGGTCAATCAGCTGTGTTCTATGAAGGAAACGATCTAATTGGTGGTGGATTCATCGATAACGAGTAACTAATTCTCCTATTTTACGTAATTTTAACTCATGATAAAGTCATTTTGGCTCATACTAACTATGGTTATTTTATTTTCCTCTTGTTCCAAAGATGAAGAAACAATAATTCCTGACTTTGGGCATGATTATGCCGGCTTAGAAGTAGGTAAGTATGTTGTTTATGATGTAGACTCATTTTATTATGATGATTTTACTAGTACGATTGACACATCTTATTATCAAATTAAAGAAGTAGTAGATGCTGAATTTGAAGATTTAGAAGGAGAAGAAGCATTTAAAATTATTAGATACCGTAAGGAAATAGACAGTACGGATTGGATATTAATAGATGTTTGGAACAGTAAACTCACTCAAACGAATTTTCAAAAGTCGGAGGAGAATATCAAGTTTGTCAAGCTCATCTTTCCCGTAAGAAACAATATAACATGGAATGGCAATTCGATGAATAATCAAGGAACTATGCAATATGAATACACTGCTATTGACCAAGTAGAAACCGTTGGAGTAACCTTTTTGAATCCGGTTTTAACAGTGCTTCAACTCGAAGATATTAATTTAGTACAAGAACGATATTTTGAAGAAAAATATGCAAAAGGAGTTGGAATGGTCTATAAAAAAAGTGTAGACATTACTAATGTTTTTAATAGCTCTTCAGGCTTGTGGGAAAGAAATTCAGGTATTGATATTACAATGACATTGTCTTCTTATGGGGGTTAAACAGTCGCTTTTTCTTTTATTACTATTACTTTCTAATTCAATTTTTTCACAACAACGGTATGCCGTTTCGTTTACCGATAAAAATAATTCGAACTATTCAGTTAACAATCCGCAACAGTTTTTATCTGAAAAAGCTATAAATAGAAGAGCCAAAAGTGGAATAGCTATTACATCGCAGGATTTACCGGTTAATCAAATTTACGTTGACAGTGTTATTGCACAAGGAGCAATTCATTACAACTCATCAAAATGGATGAATTTGATGATGGTAAAAGTAAATGACACCAATGTGGTTGCCTCAATTTTAAATTTACCATTTGTATCCAGTGTAGATTTGATAAAAACAAACGATACTCTCGGAAAAAGCAATAGAATTCAAGAAAAATTGATCTATGAAACAACTACTGATTTAGATTATGGTTTTGCTTCGGATCAAATTAAAATTATGGAAGGTGAATTTTTACATAACCTTGGTTATAAAGGAACAGGAATAACCATTGCAGTATTAGATGCAGGATTTACCAATGTAAATACGATTAGTGCTTTTAATGATTTATGGAATCAAAATAGAGTATTTGGGTATTGGGATTTTGTAAATAATAATGACAGTGTTTTTGATAAACATTCTCATGGAACTGCGGTCTTATCAACAATGGCAGGAGTTAAGACAGGAGAATTAGTCGGAACAGCTCCTGATGCAAATTATTGGTTGTTAAGAACGGAAGACGGTGCAACGGAAACCATTAGCGAAGAATACAATTGGTTGGCTGCTGCAGAATTTGCTGATAGCGCTGGAGTAGATATCATAAATTCATCTTTAGGGTATACCACTTTTGATAACCCGTTGGATGATCATACTTATGCTGATATGGATGGAAATACCACCATTATCACCAAAGCGGCAGATATTGCTTTTAGTAAAGGTATTTTGGTAGTAAATAGTGCAGGAAACTCAGGAAGTACCCCATGGTTTTATATTGGGGCACCAGCAGATGGAGTGAACGTATTTAGTATTGGTGCAGTTGAACCAGATGGTGATTACGTTAATTTTAGTTCTCGAGGACCAACATTTGATGGTAGAATAAAACCAAATGTTGCTACAATCGGAAAATTTTCAGCAGTAATTAATACAAGCGGAAATGTTGTATACAGTAATGGTACTTCTTTTTCTTCTCCAGAGTTGGCCGGTATGGCAGCCTCATTATGGCAAGCATTTCCAAACAAAACCAACGGACAACTAAAAGATGCAATTGAAAAAAGTGCCAGTCAATATTATTTTCCTGATGATAAGTTAGGGTACGGAATTCCCAACTTTAGGATCGCTTATATGTTGTTGGCCGGATTAGAAGTAAAAGACAATACTCAAAATCAGTTATTGAATAGTTATCCGCAACCGTTTAACGATAAATTTAGCCTATTGTATTATTCTGCTAAAGCTCAAACGGTAAATATTAGAATAGTAGATGTTGCTGGTAAATTGGTTTACAATTATGATTGGGAGGTACAAGCCAAAGCAATAGAGACCTTAAATTTAGAGGGTATATTTAGTGCTTCAGGTATTTATACAATGGTACTCATTGATGAAAATGACGAACGAATTACACAGAAAATCATCAAGCAGTGAGAAAGAAATTCGGTATAAAGGGGAGTATTGGTTCTATGCTACTATTGGTTTTATTTTTTAACGCAGAAATTAGCCATGCTCAGATAAATGTATTGCTAGGGTTTGAAGGAGTAAGCACCTTAGGAGAGTTTAAGAACATTGCGTCAGTTGGAGGAGGTGCCTCTGGAGGGATTGAATTCGGAGTATCCGAAAAATTTGGACTAACTGCTCAATTGGGGTACATCTATCTTAGACCAGTAAATGACCTTCAATCTGCACATATGTTCCCATTACAAGGCGGACTTAAATATCACTTGGCATCTAAAGAAAATGGAATGTATACCCATTTACAAATTGGAACACATCAAATTTCAACAACGACAGAAGCTGTTTCATCATTTGGATATTATGAGCCAGCAGAATCCAATTCATATTCAGGAATTAGCTATGCGTTGGGTATAGGTTATGTTGTAAATGGCAATGTTGACCTTAGCTTACGTTATAATATTGTTTCAATTGATAAAAAGAGTGGTGGTTATTTAGGCATTCGATTGGCAATTAGCTTTATCTAATTATATTTGAATCACAATAATTTGGCCCGATTTTGGTTTATAACTTAGCAGCATGTACAAGGTAAAAGGAATCATCATTATTATTTTCGTAACCATTTTTTCTATAAATGGTTATACTCAATTCTATTCTCAAGAGAATACAAATGAAGCTAAAGAGATGGCTGCAATATGCAATAGCTTTACTTTTTTAGATCTTTACAATTCAGATAAAGACATTATCCCTGCTGGATATGAAAGGACATTTACATCGGGTATGTTTGGGATGGATAACAAGTACCAAATCTATCAAACAGAAACAAAAGCCGTTATTAATTTAAGAGGATCAACAAAAAAAACCATCAGCTGGATGGAGAATATTTATTCATCCATGATTCCTGCCAAAGGAACAATTGAGATGCGAGGAGAAACATTCGATTACAAGTTTGCTTCCGATACAAGTGCTGGAGTTCATGCTGGGTATACATTGGGTATTGCTTTTTTAGCCAAAGATGTTATTCATCACGTTAAGAGTTTGAATTATGATGGCATTTATGACATTACCATAACTGGTCATAGTCAAGGAGGAGCACTTGCCATTCTGTTAAGAGCATACTTAGAAAATTTGCCTGAAGGGAAGATCTCAGAAAAGAACAACTTTAGAACGTATGCATTCGCTCATCCTAAAGTTGGAAACAAACAATTTGCAAGTGCTTATGTAAAACAATGTGAAAAGGGAACGAACTATAGTATTGTTAATGTAAAGGATCTCATTCCTAAAATGCCATTATCACAGAGTGCTCAGAAAAAAATGAGTACTGGAGAAAGTGTGTCAAGGTTGTTTTTGGACAAATCTTACGGTATGAAGGATGCTGCTAAAGGAACTTTAGGTAAAATGTTTGGAGGTAGTGTTGCAAGTGTAATGAAGTCTGCTTCAGAATCTGCTTTAAAAAACATTACCAAAGAAGTGGGGCCTGTAAAAATGCCAGCTTATATTGCAGACGTCAATTATGTTACGATGGGAAATAGAATTGAACTGGCAGAGTTTGAGTATCCAAAAATTTTAAAGGATCCAACCATATTGAAAAACGATTCATTGATGGCACACCATGAGCGCGATGAGGATGGCAATTTCACTAATGAGGAGCTGTATAAAAGTGCGCCTTCTTTCTTTCAGCACAAGACCTACAATTACTACACTGCTTTTTTAAAGAAGTATTACCCGAAAGAACATGATGAACTTAAAGTGAAACACTTGCCAGAAAATCTGTGATTTCTTTAAGAAGCTTTTATTCCGATGATGCAGACATCATCAATTTGTTCTAAATCCCCTTGCCATTTTTTAATTGAAGAATCTAAATTCTGATGCTGCCCCTCCATATCCATGTTGTTAATGCTCAGCAATAATTCCTTAAATCGAGAGTACTTAAACTTCTTACCTTTTGGACCACCAAATTGATCGGCATAACCATCAGAAAATAAATAAATACAGTCGTCTTTCTCCAATTGGATAACAGTGTTGTTAAATTTTTTATCGTTTGCTTCATCGCCTGAACCGATAAATATTTTATCTCCTTTTACCTCTTGAATGGTTTCATCTCTTACCAAGTACAAAGGATTATATGCTCCTGCAAATTGAAGAACATTTGTTTCCATATTTAGCGAACAAATAGACATGTCCATTCCATCTTGAATATGACCTTCAGATAAATCATTTTGTAAAGCTTTGTATACACTCCTATTCAACTCTTCTAAAATATCAGAAGGCTTTGTAATATTTAATTCATTTACAATCTGATTGAGACTGTTATGACCAATTAAACTCAAAAAAGCACCTGGAACTCCATGTCCAGTACAATCTACAACAGCAAAAATAATTTCGTTATCCTTTTTTTCTATCCAGTAAAAATCACCACTAACAATGTCTTTTGGTTTAAACAAAACAAAAGAGTTTTCGAGGTATTTTTTCATTAAACCTAAATCAGGTAGCGTAGCATCTTGTATTCTTTTCGCATAATGAATACTATCGGTAATGTGTTTGTTTTTCTCTTCAATGATTTCTTTTTGTTCTACAATTTCTTGAGTTCTCTTCTGAACTTCGGCTTCCATTATTTCATAATGACGTGCATTTTCTAATGCAATTACAGTGTAGTGAGCCAATGTTTTAAGTATGTTTAAATGGTATTTTGTGTAAACATTTTTTTCTAAGGATTGAACAGTAATTAAACCAATTACTTTATTTCCTTTTCTTAAAGGGAAAAAAATTAATGATGAAGGATACTCTCCCGAAACAACAACTACTTTTTTCACATAATTAATGTATTCAGTGTCATTGTCATTAATGAAAATCTCTTTATTGTTTTTTATACACCAGACAGAATAATTATCATCATCATCCATAGATACAATCATCTCATCATATCTTTTCCCATCTTCATAATCGTATTTATAATTTATCTCTTTTTTTTCGTCATCATATAAACGAACACCAAAAATATTAGCGTCCATTAATTTATTAACGTTTTCATATAATCGTTCAGTTACACTTTCAAAATCTAATGTGGAAATTAATTCTTGCCCAATCTTAGAGAGTAGTTCAGTATTCTTATAGTTTTGCTCCAATGCCGCAGTTCTATTTTTTACCTTCTCTTCCATTACCTCATATAAAGAGGCATTGTCAAGAGCAATAGCACTGTAATTGGCAAAACTTTTTAAAATGTTATAGTGGTGTTTGGAAAAAGCATTTTTATTTTCGCTTTGAACCAATAGAACACCCTTTACATTTTCTTTAATCATTAATGGGAGAATGATTAAGGATTCAGGAGCATTATGAACCAAATCTTCTTCCTTGATGTAATTTGATATTTCATTGTGGTAATCATTGATGTGAATATCCTCTTTATTCTTTACCACAAAGACAGGAAGTTTGTTCTCATCCTTCATCGAATATTCAAAATAATTATCGCGTTTTCCGTGATCCAATGCTAAACGAACTTCAATTTTTGCTGTTGCTTCATTATAAATACCAATAAAAATTCCCTGGGCATCCATTAAGGAATTAATTCTTTCATAAATCACATTAAAAATATCCTCAAAATCTAGTGAGGAGGTTATTTCATTCCCAATCTGACTAAGTGTTTGAACATCTTTAAAATAGTCTTTTAGTTGATCGTTTTTTTGCTCTAAAAGTTCTTTTTCAACTTTCATTTGCTCCAAACGACCTTTAAGTTCAAACGTTTTTATTTTTTTATTCTCTTTTTCCTCATTGTATTTTTCTCTTGCTTCATGGTAAGCTTTATAATGCTTTACATAAGATTTTAAATCACCTGTTTTTTCATAAAGTTCAGATAGTAAAAAATGTGCTTCGTAAACGGTCTCATGAAATTTTATCTCAGAAGCTAATTTAATGGCTCCATATAAAAACTTCTTTGCTAAAACAATATCTCCAGAGGCAAGATACGTTTCTCCAATATGCATTTTAGTTTCTGCTTCACCAGATTTAAACCCAAGATTTTTTCTAATGTCTAAGGCTTTATCAAAATTTTCTAAAGCATTTCTAAAGTCTTTCTTTTTCAAATAGATTTGACCAATTCCATCTAAGGCATAATCATCTAACCCTTTGCCAGACATTCCACCAATAACCTGCATGCACTCATTTTTAAATTCTAATGCTTTGTCATATTCTTTGAGGTTGTAGTGAGATTGACCAAGGCCATCTAAAATTCTTGACAGTGAGGATTTATCATCTATTTTTTCAGCAATTGCTCTTCCCTCAGATAAGTATTTAATGGCTTTTTTATTTTCATTGTTGCTATAATAAACCAATCCAATTCCATTCAACGCATTCGCTTTTCCAGAATCATAATTTATTTTAGTAGCCAAGTTAAGAGAATCAAATGCGTATTGAAGTTGTTTTTCATGGTCCCCTAAAAAGTGAAATATGATGGAAAGATTATAGAGTATTTCTGATTCATGTTCTAAGTCTCCGACATCGTGTAATAATTCTTGTGCTGCAGAAGTGAACTCAAGTGCCATTTCATAATTGGAAAGCCAAATATGAGCAGCTCCAATATTTGCAGTAGACCAGGCAATTCCCATATCATATTTACTTTCTGTAGCAGATTTTAGGGTCTTTTGAGCCAATTCTAAGGCTAAAGAAGGTTGTGTCCTCGAGATTTCCCAAGACTCTTTATTAGCTTTGTCAATAGGTGCTGATTTGGTTATTTCTGTCGTCTTATTCAAGCTTAAAATTCGGTGTAACCAAATATGTAAAAATATGAGGCCTCATCTTTGTCGGCTTGCCGACATTAAGCAGAATAAACTAGGTATTTATACTAGAAAGTAGATACTTGATTATTATTGATTACCCCGTAAACTTTTCCTGTTAGTTCTTTACCAATCATGGGAGTGTTTTTAGATTTCGAAACAATGTCTTCTTCTTGTAAACTCCATGTTGCTTTTGGATTAAACAATGTAAGATTAGCTTGTTCTCCTTCTTTTAATGTTGGATTGTCAATGTTTAATATTTCTCTTGGAGCTGAGGTCATTTTAACGATGAGCTCGTTGAGCGTTAGCTTTCCATTTAAACTTGAATTAGCTGCGGCAAAAGAAGTTTGCAGGTTAATCATTCCAAAAGCGGCATGGTCAAACTCACATTGTTTGTTTTCAATGTCTTCAGGAGTGTGATCCGAACAGATGACATCAAGCGTTCCATCCTTTAATCCTGCAACCAACGCTTTAATGTCGTCTTTGGTTCTTAGTGGTGGTGTTACTTTGCAGTTGTTGTCAAAATGGAGTAGTTCGCTTTCATTTAACAATAAATGGTATGAGTTTACATCAGCTGTAATCTTCATTCCTTTTTTCTTAGCATCTTTAATCAGCTGAACTGATTTTTTGGTACTGATGTTTGATAAGTGAATCTTTGAGTCACAATATTCTGCTAAGTAAATATCTCTGTTCACCATAAGTTCTTCAGCTAAGGCGGGAATTCCTTTTAATCCAAGTTCCGTACTCACAGCACCTTCGTTTATTTGACCGCCATTGCTTAATTCTTGATTGTTCGGGAAATCCATTATTAACCCGTTGAAGGATTGGCTGTAAAGTAAGGCACGGTTAAGTAAACTCGATTTAGCTATGCTTTTCTTGTTGTCTGTAAAAGCAACGGCTCCAGCAGCATGCATGTCGTACATCTCTGCTATTTCTTTTCCTTCACAGTTGTGAGATAAGCTACCAGCTGGTAGTGCATCCACAATATTTCCTTTTGTTTTGTTGATGATGTATTCAATGCCACTTTTAGAATCTGTTGCCGGGTGGGTATCAGGCATAACCATTACACCAGTAAAGCCGCCTTTAGCAGCAGAGTTTAAACCCGAATTTAAATCTTCTTTGTACTCATGACCTGGATCGCAGAAATTGGCTCTCATATCGAACCAGCCAGCAGAAACATGTAGGCCTTTAAAACTTATTTCTTGAACTTTTTTCGGGTTTTTAAGATTGGTTCCAATCTTACTAATGATCCCTTTTTCGATAAGGATGTCAACAGTTTTTCCATTAAATTTAGAGTTGCTGTCGATTACTTTTGCTGATTTAATTAAAGCGTTCAGCTTACTTAAAGAGTTTTATTAAAACTATTTCAACGGCTAAAAAAAGCAGGGCTAAAATAATACAATATTTCCAATATTTTTTTCCAATGTTTAAATCGCTCAGAGCAGATTGAACCGTTCCATTTGTTAAGTCAATGTATTGTGCATTAATGGAACTCGAATTAATAATCTCATCAATTTCATCAGAAGATAA
>JAJCYO010000039.1 GCA_029262875.1 Flavobacteriales bacterium | reverse complement strand
GGGGCAGCGATTCCGCATCCAGCCCTTCAGATTATTGCAAGGTTCCAGAATGGAGATAATTGAGCGGCATGTTCGTCGGCTATTGTCTTCGACGTTGGCATCCGGGCCGTTTTGACGCCAGTCTACGAGGACCGGGGGCGGATCCAGCAGATATTGCGAAAGGCGCCCGACGCCCTGGTGTGGGGCGCGGACTGACCATTAATGCAGGGTGGTCTCTGTCCTCAGGTTGGGTGAGGGGTTGGGCAGGCCCCCAGGAGTGTGGCGAACAGCGCGGCCTTGATTGCTTGGGCGATGGCGCGCTTGGTGTACTGCCGACGAATCAGGGGGCTCAGGTTGCGCTGCCAGAAGATTTGAAAGATCGTTTGGGCCAGAAAGGTCAGAAGCCACATGGCCATGATGGCGTTTCCGGCGTGGGTGTATACATGATCTGCGTGCCAGTCGCCGGTCAATTCGTTGTAGCCTTCGTTCTCGATCTTCCAGCGATCATGCCCCATCTTGACGATCGCACGGGTTGGGGCAAAGGTCCGGTCCATATCCGTGACCCAGATCCACTCGGTGTTTATCTCCTCAACTTTCTTTGTCATCTGCCGACGAACGGGTCTGGACTCAAGGGTTCGCACGACGCGCGGTGTAATGGCAAGTTCGGGCCAGCTGTCCCGCAATCCATCGATGTCCCAGGCCTCTACTTTGGTAGATCCACGGCGGTAGACTTCCGGCGTGGTCTGGGGGAAGAGGCTTCGAGCGTCCTTCATCAAAACGCGATCCTTGTTCTTGAGCACTACCAGGAAGTGCTTCCCCAGCGCCATGACACTGTTCAGGAATGGTGCCTGAGCATAAAGCCCGTCGCAGCCCACCACGTCGAAAGCTCTGGGGTATCGCGCTACGACCCGCCTTAAAAGTCGAAGCGCTGTTGCGACCTCATCTTCACCGGGCCGCTGCTCTTCCGCGTCCAAGGACAGCACATGGTCACCGGTCACCAGGGCCAGGCTAACCAATCTGTGGAAATACTGCGTGCGATCGCCATCCTTGGTGTGGGTTGTTCGGGTCATACAATCGGGGCAGTGCCGGAGATAGCTCGCAGTGCATTCGTGGCCGTCCAGAACCGCCAGCGTGAGACCATGAGTCGGAGGCTCCAGGGCCTTGTTGCGCTTCAGGCGTGCATACACCTGGGCGATCGTTTCGCGGAGAGGCCCCAGCTCCAGAGTTCTGAGCACGCGGGCGGTGGTGTCGGCACTGGGCACCGAGCCACCCAGGTATTTAGACCAAGCTGGAGCCCGGCGCGTCTGGTCCAGCGCGTGGAGGCTTCCCAGTCGACTCAGAAGCATTATCATCAAGGCGTTTGTTACTTGCCCAGACGAAATTCGAGGCTTTGGGCGACGATCGGACGCATGGGTGCCCAGGAAACCCAGAGGGTCGCCCAGTTTTCCTCGAGCGTAGGCCAGTATGCGCCTTAGTGGGGAGGTTTCTTCTTCTTTTCGCGCAGCTTTTCCCAATGGACCTCGGTGAGTTCCGCCAAAAGCGCTTGGATCTCGCGATGCCGGGCAATCCATTCCAAAGCCATGGGCTCCATGGCCTCCGGGATCGTCGTTTGATGGTTTTTCTTGTCAAAGCGCGCATCCACTACGCGCAAAACATGGGGTGGCCCACCTCGATGACAGTGGCATTCCGGCTTTCCGCAGGGGGCTTCGCGTACACTGTAGCTGGCTTGCAACGAACCAGCCTCAGGGTCACCCAGAAGCTGGATTAACCGTGATCGAAGCGCTCGCTCTTTGAGGGCCAAGCCTGAACGTGTTTTCGACCACAGCTTTCCCATAAGGGCAGTTTATGATGGGATCGCGAAAAGTACAAGGCTGAAAACGAATGCGAAAATGCGAACGTTTCTTGGAAGACCAAAATCCCTTTGAAACATGGTGTCGTAATGAAAGACGAGTGTGCGATGCGGAATCGCTGACCCCGGGGCTGTCCGTTTAATGCAGTTGTTCACACGCAGCCGGCGACTTAGGAAAAGTGTGAATCGATTGTTACGTGGGTCTGGAGTGATCGATCAGCCGTTTTTCTCGAGCATGTGATCACAATAGTCACAGACACCACCGTAGATTTGGTCGTCTACTGTTAGCTCTGCGCCGCATCGCTGACATGAATCGTAGTCTAGCGTGTAGCCACAAAGGATACACATCTCTTCGCCGGGAATGTATGTGGTGTCCATGCACTCTGGACAGTCGCCATACGGGTCTAGGCCGCCTTCTTTGCCAGCAATGTACGCGTCAAATTGAAAGTGGACTCCAACTAGCTTTCCAAGAACGTCATCAACTTCGACATCCGTAGCGCATGATTGACATTGAAGAACTACTTCTTTAGCGCTGACTTTTGTGTCGACTGGCGCAAGTAGAGGCGAACCGCAATTTCCGCAGATGAGATTTGCGAGAATTTCAGGGGCCAAACTGTTTGGCCAATCGCAGGCGGCCAATTGGTCCGCGCACTTCTTTTGTTGTTGCGCAAAAACATTTGAAACACTGAGCATTTTCTCCC
>JAJCYO010000038.1 GCA_029262875.1 Flavobacteriales bacterium | reverse complement strand
GAACGAAAAATTAAACAAATGGGAAGATTTTTATAACTTTAACAGACCGCATGGAGCTCATCAAGGAAAAACACCTTATGAAGAGCTAATGTGTCACTTAAAAAAATGAAATAGTAGTCAACTTTTAATTGAAGTAGCACAATAAAGACCCAGAAAAAGAGAAACAGAAATTGGTTAAACAGATAAAGAGCCACTCTTGGGATGACGTGAATAAGATGATTTCTCTTATTGAACCCTACATTGCAATAGATGATGGAGGAAAAGATGGCACAGGGTGTTCCAAATTTGGTGGTATGCCCGATTTACCATTAGCATATGAATGGCCAGAGTATAATGGTAAGCCAATGATATTCTATGGGCAATTAAATCTATCTGAAGTTCCAGATTGTGAAATTGACAACATTTTACCAAAGACTGGAATATTATATTTCTTCTCCTTTTTTAAAAACCCAGAAAGTGAATTTGGGGCAGAATATGACTTTCTAAAAAGCAAAGCTGAGTATAAAGTGCTATTTTATGATGGGGACCTAGATAAAATCTCAAATAGGCAATTCCCAATTGATTTAATTGCAACATATCAATTTAAAGAAATGCCCATAACCCTTAGTATGAACTACAAAATTCCAACCTCTACGGAGACTTGGAATGTTGAAAAAATTGGATTCTCCGAGAACGATATGGAGCATTTTGATGAACTTACTTATGATGGAGATTACTTTGTTGCAGATACAATGTTGGGCACTCCATCTCCCATTCAATATGGCGTTGATTATGACTGGGCTTACGCGTCAATGGATTTAGATTTACCAACGGTTGATTATGAAGACCCAGAGTTTCAAACTGAAGTTGACAAACTACGACCAGAATATATCAACTTACTATCATTTACAATGGAACAAAGATTCGAAGAAATTGGAATCTCATTGTGCTACTTCGGTATTACTAAGGATGACTTGAATAATAAGAATTTTGACAATGTCGTGTTTATCCTTCAAGACACTTAAAAAAACTACCTCATCATTCCAACCACAACACCTGTAACTTTGGTAGGTGAATCTATTTAAAGCTCATTAACTCCACTTCAAAAATTAATTCTGTATTTGGTCCAATAAGTGGCCCTGCTCCATGCTCCCCGTAAGCTAAATGTGATGGAATGGTAAACTTAGCACAATCTCCAACTTTTAATAAAGCAATACCTTCATCCCATCCCGCGATAACTTGTCCTACACCTAAAACAAAATCAAACGGTTGCCTATTAATTGAGCTGTCAAACACTTGTCCGTTTAACAATTTCCCTATATAATGTACTCTTACTTTCTTACCCATAGTTGGTTTTTCACCACTACCATGTTTTGTAATGGTATACTTAAGCCCTGATGCTGTTGTTATTTCTTTACTCATCTTTTATCGTTTTATAAAAAAAGCCTTGATAGATATCAAGGCTTTTAAATTTTCTTATACCATGTCGCTTAATTGGTAATCTTAAACAATTCTACTTCAAATACCAATGGCATGTAAGGCTTAATTGGACCAGCTCCACCTTGTGGTGCATTGGCTCCATAAGCTAACTCTTGAGGAATAAAGAACTTATACTTTGCTCCTACTGTCATTAACTGAACTCCTTCTGTCCAACCTTTAATCACTTGATTTAAACCAAAAGAAATGGTTTGTCCTCTATCAACAGAACTATCAAATACAGTTCCATCAGGAGTTGTACCATGGTAATGAACTTCTACATTAGATGTAGCCGTTGGGTGATCACCTGTTCCTTCTTTTAAGACAATGTATTGCAACCCACTTGCTGTAGTGATAACACCTTCTTTCGTCTTGTTTTCTTCTAAAAATTTAAGTCCGTCTACTTTCACGCTTTCTGATTTTTTAAGTTCTTCTGCTCTTGCAGCTTCTTGTTTTTTCTGAAAATAAGGTCCAACGATTGTTTGGATTTGTTCCTGCTTAATCAATGCAGCCGTATCATTCGTAGCACCCGCTTTAATTCCAGCTACAAAAGCATCAAAATTAGCTTCAGAAAAATCCTTTTTTATACTCGTCACCATATTTAAACCAATTGCATAACTCACAGAGTCTATCTCGTTGTTAAGTTCAGTTTTGATGGTAATCGTTTCTGTTTTGGCTTTTTTATTTTTTTTCTTCTTTTGAGCATTGGCGTCTACACTAAAAAATGTAACCGTTAATGCAAGCAAAAGGATATTAATTGTCTGTTTGTTCATAATGGTCGTTTTTAATTTACTTTAATTAATTCTACTTCGAAAACTAAAGCTTGGTAAGGTTTAATAGGTCCTCCTGGTCTTGGGTTAGCACCATATGCCAACTCTTGAGGAATAAAAAACTTATACTTTGCTCCTTCTTTCATTAATTGTAATCCTTCAGTCCAACCTCTAATTACTCCTGAAACTGGAAAATCGATAGGGGTACCTGACTCAACACTACTTTCAAAAACCGAGCCATCAGGCAACATTCCTGTGTAATGTGCAGTTACAGTTGATGCTGCAGTAGGTTGTTTTCCTGTTCCTTCTTCTATTACCATATATTGCAATCCACTTGCAGTAGTAACAACACCTTCTTTCATTTTATTTTCTGCTAAAAACTTAACACCTTCTTCTTGAACATTCCCATACATTTCCTGTTGTTGCTCCATTTGTTTCTTCTGAGAGTACATTTGGATAATGCCTTTGGCTTCTTCATTTGTAATCATTAACTCATTAGAGTCAAGTGCATCAGCGAATCCTCTATTGTAAGCATCCATATTCCCCTCAGCAAATTGCTGTAAAATATTGTTTGCAGAACTAACTCCAATAGCATAGCTAACTGAGTCAATGTTATTGTTTAATGTAATTTCAACTGCGTCCGATCCAGCCTCATTTCCGCAAGAAAATAAAGCGATTGCAGCAACAAGAGATAATGTAATTTTTTTCATTTTAATCTATTTTTTGTTTACTATTTCTAATTCATAAATTACTGTTGTAAATGGAGGAACTACCCGTGTGGTTGAACCTTCCTCTCCAAAAGCAAGTTGCGAAGGTATGATAATTTTTGATTTTTCACCTTTCTTCATTCCTTTAATTGCAATATCTAACCCTTCAATTACCTGACCTGGAGTTCCATAAGTAAATGTAAATGCCGTTGATCCAGATATCCGATCGAACTCCAAGCGATTAACAAAGTAACCGTTGTATGCAATGGTAATAATATCTCCCTTTTTTATTTCATCTCCTTTCCCTGCTTTTAATTGTTCCATATATATCCCTTTTAAGGATTTTTTTACATTGATTTCCTCCAAGTATTTGTTAAGAATTAGCTGCTCCATCATCTCTTTATCATATCCTTGTCGTTCTGACAAGTACTCTCCTTTAGTGAAATATTGATGAATTTTAATCGTAATCTCTAAAAATTCAGATGTGGTTTCGTTGAAAACTACTGGTTCAAATTCAGTTATCAATCTACCAGCAGCAATCATAAAACTGCAACTGTCTCCTTCATTCATGTGCTGAATCAAAAAAGTAAATTCGTTATTTTCTAAATTAATAACGTCTTCTTTATACCGTTTGTAAAGTAATCCTTCTTTAGCCTTAACTTCAATACTTGCAATGGCATATGCAGCCTGATCAAATTGTTTCTCTCCTTCCCCAAAAGACAGTAGTTTCATGTAAACATCATCTTCCTTTTGGGTGTAATCCGGAAACTTATTATCGCAGGAAAAAAGTGTTGTAATTAATAACGATATGATAATGATTTTTCTCACGTTATTTTATTTGATCGCAACCAATTCGATGTCATAGACAATGGTTGAACGGAAAGGAATTTTTTTAAAATCTCCAGCTAAACCATGCGCCAAGTGTGATGGGATGATTACAATTGCTTGATCACCAACACTCATAAAAGTAATGCCTTCATGCAGGCCACTTTCTACATAATCTTTACCAACAGTAAACTCCTCTACTTCTTCTTCTGTAGAATAGCATTCGGTACCATCCATTAAACTTACCGTGTATTTTACCACGGCTTTCTGATCTATTGTTATGGTCTCACCCTCAACATCATTGTAAATTTGATAGCGTAGCCCCGTTTCTGTCTTAATGACTTCTAAATTCTTTTTTTCAATGTAACTTTCAATTTGCGCTGCTTCAATGGCTGTCGCTTTTTTATTGGCTTCCAATAAGTCTTCCTGCAATTGATTCATATCAATAGGCACGTGCTTTTCTGTATCTCCTGAACAAGAAAGAATAACAACGGATAATATGGTGTAAATAAATGACCTCATTCTACTTTTAACTGATCCTGATTTGGATTTATTGCTTCATGACTTTTTCTACCTTTTTAATGGCTTCTTCTAATGACAGCTCCAACATTCCTCCAGCAGCATAGATATGACCACCACCGTTAAAATGTTCCTTGGCAATTTTGTTCACGTAAAAATCATCTTTGGATCGAAATGACAAACTAATGTTGTCCTCTTTTTCCGTAATCAATACCGTAAACTTTATCCCATCTATTGACAATGGGTAATTCACCAACCCTTCAGAATCTCCTTTCTTAAAAGAAAATCGTTTTAACTCTTCTTGAGACAAAGAAATGTATGCGGCACTGTGTTCTGGAAAAACTTTCATTTTTTCTGTTAACGCATAGCCCAATAACCTTAACCTCTGCTCTGAATACGTATCGTATACTTCTTGATGTATTTTAGCTCCATCTGCACCTAAGTCTATTAAATGAGCTATTATCTGATGTGTTTTAGCTGTAGTGGAAGGGTAACGAAAAGAACCCGTATCTGTCATTATACCGCAGTAAATACATTCTCCCATTGCTTTATCAAACTTATCCAATTCCTCTAAATCAGCAATAAACTCATAAATTAGTTGGCATGTCGAACAACAATTGGTGTCAACAATATAATGGTCAGCAAATTCCTGTGGGTCTTGATGATGATCTATTACAATTTTGGTTGCGGTTGATTCTGCTATTGGATTGGATAGATTTCCTATTCTCCCCAAGCCATTATAATCCAGTGAAAAAATAGTGTCTGCTTTGCTGATTATTTCTTCAGCTAATTCCGTTTGTGTATCATGGTGAATAATTGATGCGCTACCTTCCATCCAATTTAAAAAAGTTGGAAAAGCATCTGGAACAATTACGGTTACCTCCTTATTACTTTTCTTAAAAAAGTGATACAAGGCTAATGAAGACCCAATTGCATCTCCATCTGGTGATTTATGGGTGGTAATTACTATTGATTTTGAATCACTTACTATTTGTTTAATCTCTTGCATCCTTTTAAAAATAAAAAACCCTGATGAATCATCATCAGGGTTGTAAATATATTTAAATCATATTAAAATCCTGTACCGTAAAACCCTGATATTGGAGTAGTCATGTGTTCTACCAAAACACCTACACATCCCATATCACTAGATTTCATTAGTTTTCCTTTCTTCCCTGAAGTAGACGAACCACCGCCTCCACCAGGAACACTAATTTCTAATGTTAATCTTCTTGTAGATTCTACTGTAAACTCAATTTCATTAGAAAATCCATCTTGACTGTTATCATAAAGCAATTGTTTTTGTCTTTCAACTACAACCTTCGTTTCTTTAGAGATAACTTCCTTTTCATTTCCAGTTGCAACTTCTCCTATTCCTTCACATGTATAGCATTCTTCTCCATCAGTTTCTCCACTTCCACTACAATCTCCACAAGTTTTCATTTCATCTTCCATTGTCTTGGTTTCGATTACTTTCTCCACCTTCACTTTTTTAGTTTCATAAATTTTAAACTTAACTTGAGAACCTAAATTTTCATCCATGCATAAAGAAACTCTATAATCTTGTCCTTTATAAACGATAATGTTTAATTCAGAAGTCTGTCCTTTACTAAACAATGCACTTTTAGATTGTCCATTCAGTTTAAACATTTCGTTTTCTGATGGCATACAGTAACTTTTATGAAAGTGGTTACAGTATTGACTGAATGATATTGCTGGAATCATAACGATTGCAGCAAGTAGAACTATTTTATTTATGTATTTTTTCATCTTCATGTCTTTTTTATAAAACTACTAAGCCTCTGTTTTAACTATGCTGTTTCTTATTTCGTTAACTTTATCTCTAATGGCATTAAATTGTGCTTCAGATATTGTTACTGAAGATCCTCCACCTAATACCATTTTACCATTGTCTTTCTTCTTAAAAGAAATTCCTGTTTCGGCTTCTTCTTCAGGTAAGGCAGCATAAACAGCTTCTAATTCAGCAAACCATCCTAATACTTCACTCACATCTTCATTGGACTTGTACTTATCTAAATAGTCTATCAAATTATCTAATGTTAATTTTTGATCTGCTAATCTATCAACAGCAGCTTTATCTTTAGCATAGTCAGTTGTATTTGCTACAACGTAAACTGTTTCTAACCATCCCGCAGCAGCAATTATGCCAAGCTTATCTCCCTGGTCATTTTGATCTAAATAATCAACAACAGCAAAATAAGATGTATTTGTAATGGCTACTAATGAATCTGAGTTGTCTAAATTTCCTTGAACCCTTTCTATTAATGATTTGTCAAAAGCAGATGTAAGTCCAATTGGCTCTGCTAATTTTTGAATGGTTCCAAAATATTTGGTTGTCTCATTAAACTCCTCAAAAGCAGCAGTGTACGCTAAATCTGCAGAATAAATCCCAAAGTTTAATGCTTGCATCTTTGGATCTGTATAATTATCAGCATTTTGTATAGGGTTTAATAATTCACCATTGAACTCTAAACCACTCTCCTTGATAAAACCAAACATCTCATCTGGTGAAGGAATTTGATAGTAAGTTTCATTTCCTTCTGCCTCTGTATCTTCAACTACATCTTCTATGGCTTCTTCTATTTGATCATCTCCTCCACAAGAAGTTAGAAATACTAATGGCAATACCACTAATAATGATGCAACTATTTTTATTTGTTTTTTCATAATCAAGTCAGTTTACTTTCGACAAAAGTATAAATATTTTAGTTTAAATTGAATTATATTTCCATTAAAGGTAGCAAGATAATAAAACAATCTGATAATCAAAATATAGCCATTAAGTATTTTCTGGCTGGTTGGGCAATGAGATTAAAAATAATCCAAAAAATGTAAGGGCTCCATTTAAAATTAATATTTCAAACCCAAACTGATAACCGTTAAACAGTTTTTCTGAATATACATTTAAAAGGTAGCAAATAACTGGAGATACAATGCATATTACAGGCACTAAACCATCTCTTACTTTTCTTTTAAGCATTAGCCCAAATGCATACAAGCCAAGTAATGGCCCATAAGTGTATCCAGCTGCTTTAAAGATATCGCTTATAACACTCCCTTTGTTTATGCCACTGAAGATTAGAATAACAACAAACAACAACAATGATATCAACACATGAACTCTTTTTCTTAGCTTTATTTTCAGCGATTCTTCTTTATTCTTGATGTTTAAAAAATCAATACAAACCGATGTTGTTAACGCTGTTAATGCAGAGTCAGCACTAGAATAGGCTGCTGCGACTAATCCTAAAACAAAGAATATTCCAGCAACGATGCTCAGATGCTGAGTAGCTATTAATGAAAATAAGTTATCTGTTTTTTCTGGCATTGTTATCCCATTTTTATTGGCATAAATGAACAACAATGCACCCAACACCAAGAAAACAAAATTCACAATTATCAATACCAAACTGAAAGAGAACATGTTTTTTTGCCCATCTTTAATGTTCGCACAACTCAGGTTCTTTTGCATCATATCTTGATCAAGTCCTGTCATGACTATGGCTAAAAATGCCCCACTAAAAAATTGTTTTACAAAATGTTTTTTATCGTTCCAGTCGTCAAAAAAGAAGACCTGAGAATAATCGCTATTTTTTACTTCAGTATACAAACCGGAAAACCCCAATTCTAATTCTGAGCTGATAAAATAAATGGAAATGCCTACTGCTATCAACATAAACAATGTCTGTAATGAATCCGTCCATACTATGGTTTTAATCCCCCCTTTAAATGTATACAACCATATTAAAAGAATGGTAACGGCAACAGTCATCCAAAATGGAACATGAACGTCATCATACAAATAGATATGGTCAAAAACAATAGACTGTAACACTTGGGCCACTAAGAATAATCTAAAGGCTGCTCCAATGGTTCTCGACAATAAGAAAAATCCAGCTCCAGTTTTATAGGAATAATAACCAAAACGCTCTTCTAAATAGGTATAAATTGAAGTAAGGTTTAAACGGTAATACAAAGGCATCAGTACAGTTGCAATAATTGCATACCCTAAAAAATAACCCATAACCATTTGCATGTATGAAAACTGGCTGCTTCCGACCCAACCTGGTACAGAAATAAAAGTTACTCCAGATAAGGATGCTCCAATCATTCCAAAAGCAACCAGGTACCATTGAGATTTATGACCTCCTATAAAAAAGGCATCATTATTTGCTCCTTTAGAAGTAAAATGAGAAATCAACATGAGTAAGGCAAAGTACCCTACAATAAATAATATGACAGTTATTGGGTTCATTCGTTGAAACAAAAATGAATAAAATTCTATTTCCTAACGTTAAACATATTATTTTTGATTCACAGTAAATTGTTGACAGCATACCATGATACAGCAAATATCATCTTCATCATTCAATAATGCGGTAGAAAAGCTTGCCTCTTTACCTGGTATAGGGAATAAAACTGCCTTAAGACTGGTACTACAAATCCTCAATAGAGACCAACAGGAAATTGAAGAGTTTGGAAAAGCCTTTATTGGTTTAAGCGAACAAATTCAATATTGCAACTCTTGCTTTAATATTTCTGACACCTCTACATGCAGCCTATGCGCTAACCCAACTAGAAGTGATGATCTTATTTGCGTTGTAGAAAATATATTGGATGTAATTGCCATAGAAAAAACAAATCAATTTTCTGGTAAGTTTCATGTACTTGGTGGAATTATTTCTCCGATGGAAGGCATTGGTCCTAACGACATAAAAATACCAGAGCTGATTGAGAGGGTGAATGCTAATCCACCTAAAGAAATTATTATGGCACTTAGCACAACAATGGAAGGAGATGCTACCAATTTTTACATCTATAAAAAATTAGCTCATTTAGAGGTTAATGTTACTACCATTGCAAGAGGAGTTGGTATTGGAGATGAGATCGAATATACTGATGAATTAACACTTGGAAGATCATTATTGAACAGAATTCCTTTTAAAAATACACTGACGCTTAAGTAATGAAGTTGTCTATCATCATAGTTAATTATAATGTCAGGCATTTTTTGGAGCAGTGCATCATCTCTGTAAATAAAGCCACTGAAAATATTTCTGCAGAAGTCTTTGTTGTGGACAATGACTCTCCAGATGATTCTGTAGAAATGGTTAGGGAAAAGTTTCCTGAAATTAAATTGATCCACAATACAGAAAATGTTGGTTTTTCAAAAGCAAACAATCAGGCCATAGAACAATCAAAAGGAGAATATATTTTATTGTTAAATCCAGACACGGTTGTTGAGGAAGACACTTTTGAAAAATGCATTGAATTTATGGATGCTCACCCTGATTCTGGTGGTTTAGGGGTTAAAATGATTGACGGTAACGGTAAATTTTTACCTGAGTCAAAAAGAGGCTTGCCTACTCCATCTGTCTCGTTCTATAAAATATTTGGATTATCCATGCTCTTTCCAAAATCTAAAGTGTTTGCAAAATATCATTTGGGTTATTTAAAAGAAGATGAGACCAATGAAATAGAGGTGCTTTCGGGAGCTTTTATGTGGATGAGAAAATCTGTTTTAGATGAGGTCGGATACTTAGACGAAGACTTTTTTATGTATGGAGAAGACATTGACTTATCATACAGAATAACTCAAGCAGGTCACAAAAATTACTACTTACCAGAGGTTAAAATAATTCACTATAAAGGAGAGAGTACCAAAAAGGGGAATATTAATTATGTCTTTGTTTTCTATAATGCAATGATTATTTTCTCGAAAAAACACTTTGCAAAAAAAGCAAAGGCATTTTCTTTCTTTATTAACATTGCGATCTACATAAGGGCTTTTTTAGCCATACTGTTTCGATTTACATCTAAAATTAGGCTATTGCTTACAGATATTGTTCTAATTACTGTAGCATTGAGTTTTTTAAACTACCTCAAACCTTATCTTGGATTTCCTAATCAAATTGCGTTTTCCAATACCTTTGAAATTCTAAATATTACAGCAGTATTTGCTGCATTTTTAACGGGACTATGGTTAAGTGGTGGTTATTCTAAGAGTATAAGTCTAAAAAAAACTACCTTAGGAGTCTTGATTGGAGCCGTACTTTTAGTCTCTTTCAATTTTGCTTTTCCGGAAGAAAATTCGTTCTCAAATAAATATTTAACAAGTATTATTGGCCTAATTCTCACCGTCATCCCAGTTAATCGATTATTACTCGATTATTTCGACCACATTAAACTCCGTAAAGAAAAGGTAAAAACTACCATTATTGCGGGCAGTGCTAATTTTGTTGAAAAAATGAAGAAGGATATACAAGATAAACAACCTACAGTAAAAATATTAGCATTAAAGGAAAACAACACCATTAATAAAGCAGATTCCAAACGGTACATTGGAAAGTTATATC
>JAJCYO010000037.1 GCA_029262875.1 Flavobacteriales bacterium | reverse complement strand
AAAAGAGTCCTATCCAGATAATTTTGAATTCATTCCAAAAGGTTTTGGATTAGACGACAACAATTTGGTCAACTTAAAATTAGAAGGAGAGGCTGAAGCAAATGAATATGTTGCTAATTTTTTAGTAACTAATAAGTAAATTCTCCCTTGTTTTGTGAGCACCCAACAAAAGCAGTTCCAATTAGTAGTATGAATAGTCTATTTAGCATTATTTTTGTTTTATCAATTCTTCAACAGGTCCACTCTTATTCCAACTATCTAACTTTATAATTCCTTTGATACATTTAACGTCATCACAAATGTTTGATATATAAAGTTTATCTTTTTTTATATAATAAAAACCTAACATGATATACTCCCATTTATTCTTTTTTTCCTTTGGTCCAACCAGGTATAAGTCATTACCATCAACTGTCCAATACATTTGTGGTTTAGTCCATTTTCCTTTACTATCCATAGTATCTGGACCAATACTATCTTGATATAAAAATTTAACAGTTCTATCCTCATTAAGATAAAATGATAGTAATGGTTGATTAGTAGAGGATTTCCATTTACCGATTAATTTTTTGTCAATAAAAGCGTTTTGAACTTGTTTAGTAGTTTTTATCTTGGTTCCATGTTTTCCTTTCGAATTCTTAAGATTTTGAGAGAACAAGTCTCCACACCCAATAAAGGCAATTCCTATTAGTAGTATGAATAGTCTATTTAGCATCTTCACTTTCTTCTTTTTGCTTCATATATTCTTCAAATTCATCGTCATCCATAGTTGCCTTATTGTATTCAACCTCTAATCTGTCAGCTCCATCTTCGTTAGTTTTATCTTTCTGATAATCTCTATAAGCCTCTATGTAATCTGGATGGTTTCTCATAAAGAATTCTACATAATACTTACTTGGCAGAAAAAACAGGAATCCACTTAGAATAACTAATACAGCTGACCTTTTAATAGCATTTTTATAGAATGGCGTTTTGTTCTTATTGAACTTAAATAGAGATATTATCAGAATAATTGTCCCAGAGACCCCTCCTATTAATAGGCATGGTCCAGCCCCAGGAGAGAATGTAATCTTTAATAACACCCCAGAAATAGCAAAGAAATGGCTAAACCCTAATGCAATACTACCAATAATTCTTCCAGTAGTGATGCTATCATATGAAGCCTTTGAGAAAGCTTTAGATAATTCGAGGTTATTAAAATGAGCAAATCCAAATAGGACATAGAGGAATGCTAAGGAATATATCGAAATAATCATTACTACTCCCATCCAAGGTACCAAAAGGCACTCAAGAATTACTGCAACAACCAGAATGCCTAAAACGATTTTCTCAGTTAACTTCATGCTTCTAAAAATAGTTAATAATTCTATAATTGCCAATGATTTTGTACATTCGGACTATGGAATTAAAACCAAAAGTGGGTATTGATAATTTCGAGTTTGGTCTTCGAGTTGCTGACATTGAAAACCTTTTAGGTACTCCAGATAAGAAATGGACGGATGCAGATGACAAGAGTGAATTACTGTACCAATACGATAACCTAATGCTTAGATTGACATTCTACAATAGTGAGGATGGAAAATTGGGTTATATCAGATGTTCAAATCCTAAATTATTATATAAAGGAAAGAAAATTATTGGTGAGAAACTAAAGGCAACCAAAACACTATTTGCAGACATTACAAGTGACAATTGGGAAATAGAGGATTATGATACGTTTGAAATACATTTCAATGAAAATAATTGGTTAACTCTGAATGCAGATTATCAAAGAGTAACTGGTATCGAAATTGGAGTTCCCTTCCTAAATGACAACGAATACGATTGGAGGAAATGAAAAAAGTCCTTACCATACTAATCGTTTTGATTGTTGTTGCTGGGTGTTCTACAGCAAAATGGCCAACAGAGCAATTCGTTAAAAAGAATAACTATCTTGAAGCAATTGGAAATCACGAAGAAGGAGATAAAAAGCCAGACAAGTACGCCATGTATCCAAATGGAAAAAAGGGTATTCATGGATTAATCGCAAAGAATATTAATTATCCATCTAAAGCGAAAGCTAACAATATTAGTGGAAGAGTTCTTGTTAAATATACTGTTGGGGTTGATGGTTATGTAATGGAAATAGAAGTTATAGAAAGCGTACATCCATTACTTGATGCTGAGGCAATACGTATAATTAAGCTAATGAAGAGATGGATTCCAGGGGAAAAAGATGGGGAAATTGTTCCTATTCTATATAGACAGCCATTCAATTTTAAACTAAAATGAAAAAACTCCTAACCATACTAATTCTTTTGATTGCTGCTGCTGGATGTGGCAGTGAAGAGCCTAATAATGTTAACACAACTGCAGACGTAAACAATGAATTTCAGAATGGAGACATCATTTTTCAAACGTCACAATCCAGCCAAAGTAAGGCAATTCAATTAGCTACTGGATCTATATACAGTCATTGTGGGCTTATTTTTAAACGAAAAAATGGATATGATGATTGGTCTGTAATAGAAGCTGTACAACCTGTTAAATGGACTCCTTTGTCAGAATGGATAAATCGTGGAGAAGGTGACCACTATGTCGTAAAAAGATTGGTTACCGACCCAATGATTCCAGATGAAATGTTAAAGAAATTAAGAGCAATTTCAGAAAGTTATCTTGGGAAAAATTATGACATCCATTTTGATTGGAGTGATGATGAAATCTATTGTTCTGAATTGGTGTGGAAATCTTATTACAAATTGAATGAATTTGAAATAGGTGAACTTGAAACACTTAGAGACTTTGATTTATCTAACAATATGGTAAAACAAAAAATGAAAGAGCGCTATGGAGACAATATTCCTTTGGATGAAAAAGTTATTTCTCCAGCAGCAATATTTAATTCGGATAGACTTATTACTGTAAAAGAAGAATGAAGAAACTAATCATCATATCATTTTTGCTGCTTGTTAGTTGCCAAGTATCTAATCACACATTTATTGAAGAAAAGACTCATAAAGGAGATTATTATTTTCCAATCAAAACAGAATTGGAAAGAGGTGATATAAATGCAAAGCTTGACACCCATCAAAATACATGGTATTCAAAGCATTTATTTTCTATGGGAGAACCAATGTTAAAGGATTTGAATAAAAATAACATAGAAATTTATAGATACACAAATCTTGGAACCTGGTCAAACCCATATGTGTATAGAATTGAGAAATGTGATTCTATAGTTAGAATTACTAAAAAAAGGACTAATGGTTACGGAGGTTATGAAAGTGGAAGTTTAGTTGACAACGAAACCAAGGTAATTAATTATGAAAAATGGAAAAGTTTAATCAATAAGATTGATTCAATTAGTTTTTGGGAATTAGAGACACACGGTGAAAGAGGTTTAGATGGTGCAGAATGGGTTTTAGAAGGGTATAAAGAAGGGAAGTACCATTTTATAACAAGGTGGTCACCTGATTCATATGGAGACAAAAAGTTTGTAGAAACTTGTCAATACTTTGAAAAAATATTTAAGAATAAACTAGAGTGAAAAACCTCTTAACTATACTCTCTGTTTTGATTGTTGCTGCTGGATGTGAAAATGGTATCGAAGAACAACGTACTCCTCTTAGAGATAACTACTCGGAGGAATTTAGTTTAGCTAAAGAATCCATAAGAGCATTTGCTCAATCTCATTTCGATAGTAATTATGTTATCATGCAAGGCAGTGTAGGCTCAATAGATAAATTTGACCCGCCTATTAAACCAAACACATTATTAAGTTCAGATTCTCTAATAGACAGTTCCAAAACGATTCATTTTGAGCAGGTACATTTGGGTGTCCCTACTCATCGTGATAGTTTATTGAAATCTGATTGGACCTATTATCAATTAGACGAGAATTTTAATGTTGTATCATATACTAAGTATTCGATGTTGGAAAAGAAATAAGATGCCATTCATCATTTTTTAGTTCTTTTTAAATATCCTAATGCACTTATGTTTGACCCCCAATCTAATCGGTACTCATATGAACCTTTGCTTCTTTTACCAGTAAAACAAATGTCAAGATAATTCCCATATTCGAAAATATTTTTCCTAACAGGAATTTTATAACTATACTTTTTGCTTTCAATAATGATAATAAGAGTTGAATCATTATGTATCATATTAGGAATTAAAGGTTTTTTATACCGTGATAGATTAACTTTAGAAATTGGTATGGTATCACTATCAAGTATTAATCTTAATTCAAGTTGAGAAAATTCCTTTTTACCTAACATTTCTTCACAAAAGCGAATGTTGTTTAGTTCGGTTAACTTTAGTTCACAATCGGATTTGTTTTTTACATACTCTTTATCGAAATGATAGTCCGTTTGATTGTTCTCGGTTTGACTATAATCATCTATAGCCTTCTTGTATTCTCCTAAATGGTAATAGCAATGAGCTCGTTTAACATAAGCGTACCTTGTATATCCCGTTTCGAAAGCGAGGGTGTAGTTTGTAATTGCATCCTTATAATTTCCTTTGTCATACTCCTCGTTACCCTTACGAAAATGAACCCTCGAAATCCTCTTATAAGGGAATACTTTTCCTTTCCATTCTAATGTTCCATCCTCTCTGTAAATGTATTTATAGGTTTGCCCCCCATTTTCACAAATTGTATTCCTTTTTAACTGTCCACTTTTAAAATAATCCCACTCTTCTTTCTTTTTCCCATTTACATAATTTATTCGATTATAGAATGACCCATCCTTGTTATACATAATATTTAACCCGTGTAACTTCCCCTTTTTATATCTGATTTCTTGAGAAACATCACCATTGGTAAAATATGCCAACGCGACACTATCTTTGAGGCCATTTATGTAAAACTCATCTTCTATTATATAAGGGTATTCATTCGCAAACCAATCAAAATTATAATGCCAATATCCATTAGCTCTTCCATTAATAAAATTTCCTTCTGCAACTATAATTGTATCACCTTGCCACCACTTTATATAGCCATCCTTCATTGATACAATTGAATCCAATTCCTCCTCAGCAGTTTTACCCATTTCAAGATAATCATTCTTATTGCCATCAGCGTCTAAAATCATATGGCTCCCATTACAGATATTTACATATTCACCATTAGTATAAATAAGGTAAGTTGAATTAAGAGGTCCACTTAGCCCACAATCGCCACCACCAAAGCCTGTTTTTACGCTAATAGTATCTGATTCATACTTATTTTTATAACTCGTTATTATAAGAAACTGAAGGGTTTTGTTATTCTCGATTTGGTCAATAGTAACTCCAATAACCTTACCTTTAAAAACATAATTGGCCTGATTAAAATTATGAATGGTTGAACTCCAAATACATGAACATGCGTAGGAACTCACAGAAAAGACAATTCCTAATAGTAGTATGAATAGTTTATTTAGCATTATCAATTATTTCTGTTACTTCTCCTGTAATTGCATTCATTCTAAAATGAGTTTGATAGGTAGGAAAACAACTTGGACCTAGTATACTACCTTCAGCTATTTTCGTACTTGGTACCCAGAAAAATGCATTCTCATCATCATATATGAATGAAATTAACATATCATTGGAAGGTATGTTTCTTTCTATTAACAACTTGTGCACAGCATCAATGGGGATGAATTTAACATCTTGGTTTGCCATATTATCTGGAAATTGTATATCCGATAACACATTTTTGTTAGCATCAATTATTAGGTAAAACATTAACGACTCAACCCCAAATTTTTCTAATTGTAAGTTATAAGTTACATGATAAATAGGAAAAGTTAAAGAAGTGTCACACTCGGTTAAATCTGTTAAATCTTTTTTAATGTCAAAAACCCAATCCAAATACAATAAACTATCAGATGCAGTGAAATCTTCCAACAATGGGAATTTATTATTTGAAATAACACAACGATAAAAATCTAATTGTTGATATATTTTCTCTCCTATTTTTTGATTGTAATATTCGTGAATAAAACTTTCAATATCATCTGGAAGTAAGGTCAAATCTGTAGTTTCAATGGTATTACAAAATAAGATGGCTTGGTGGCCAGAGTTATATTGCACGTTCGCTTCTTTCGGATAACTATTTCTTGAGTAATCACTACACCCTAAAAAAGCAATTCCAATTAGTAGTATAAAAAGTCTATTTAGCATTTGAATTAAAGATTTTTCTGGCGGTTAAATAACCATCTCTTTTAAGTTTAAACAACTCCCCTGGATAATTACCATAAACAGCTGTTGCTTTTGCGCCTAAAATATTAAAGTAGGGTTCTGGAAAAAAGTATTTAATGTCTTCTTCAGAATATTTACTTGTGTCAATCTGATACGATATTTCTTCTGCAAACTCAATTTTATGGGGCTTAATTGTAGTATTTTGATTATAAATATGTTCATAATCGTTTACCGAATACGGACTTGCCCATTTTCCATCTTTTGTTTGATAAATCTCATTGTACATATTTTTTTGGTGGTAGTAATACCCACTGTCGGCAGAAGTGTATAGCAATACGTTGGTGAATTTTGAAAAAGCAGGGACTCCAGAATGGTCATATACAACAAACTCAATGGTGTCATATTGAAATTCTCCATATATTTTTTCCACTACCTTATATGTTGCTTTGTATTTATTTTCAGATAAAAATGGACCGCCTTCCGAACACTCGTCAACCGCAATTTTTTCTCCAATAAAAGCAAATAGAATGTTGTCTTCACCATTATAATTTTTTATTGGTGTTATAATATCATTTTTCGGAGTCTTTTCTCCAATTACAACAACTTCATTATTATTGCCAGATGGAGAACTACCACACCCAACAAAGGCAATTCCAAGTAGTAGTATGATTAGTCTATTTAGCATATTCACAGCCATAATCAATATCTAAATGTTTTTGAACACATTTACCATCAAAATATATCTCAATAATGGGAGGATAATATTTCTCGTGAGTTACTTTCATTAAAGCTGGAAAATCAGCAAGTACATTTCTTGCCTTAGTTAGAATCGATTCCTCCATCATACTAACACCATCATATGTGAAGCTATTTGATATTGAATCTATTTTACCATCTTTATTAAATTGTATTTCCAATTGACAAGCTTCATTTATTTCATACTCTTTTGTTTCATTTGTATCAAGACTAAGATACACTAACCTTCTTATAGTGTCATGTATGAATCTCTCATCTGGAAATATCAGTCCTTTTTCATTCGTAACATAGTTTTTTGAATCTTCGGATTTGATTATCCCACTTACTATTTCGAAAAAAAATTCTTCTTCATATATAGAAGCATAGCCTCCATGAACATATTGCAATAATCTTCCTCTTGGGCTCTTTATATTTCCAGAAAACCAATTTGCAAATATTTCTTCAGAACCAAACTCCTTACTCAATTCAACAGAACCAGCATTATCCCATCCACAATTACGCACTATGCTAATCAAAAACAAACTATCATTTCTTAAACGCCATGTTGCCATATAACCTCTCCAGCAAGCAGTATTATTTCCGATGAGTGCAGTATCACTTATAATCCTATCTCCTTTATTTTCCAAGTACTGTTCCAGAGGATTAGTAAATATAAAAAAGGTGTCATCTTCAATTAATAGAATATCTGGGTACTGTGCAGTTGCATTTACTTGGATAGAAATAAATATTCCAATTAATAGTATGAATAGCCTATTTAGCATTTATACTCTTAGTTTTTATAACAACTACAGCAACAATAATCACAAGTCCATATTCAATAACTTCCATTATATCTTCCATTGAATTAAATTTTAGGACATCTTTCAAATGGAGGTTATCCCAATACTCTTTTGAATCTGGAGACGGCATACATGGAGCAATCCACATAACTTTATTAAAATAATCTCCAGAAAAGTATGCCAACGGCAGAACAATTATTGTAGCTATGAGCAAAACATTAATCCACTTTTTTGTTGGATTCTTTATCAGCTTCATAAAAGCAAATCCAAGTAAAAAAATAGTTATTGGAATAGTAACGATTTTAACAATTGGTAATTGAGTAAAATCCAGAAGTAACATGGAATCACTCATATCCATGGCAAAATTGTATAAAATCTTACTTATTGAAAAGTAAATAATACAGAGGAGAAATCCAGATATGATAAAATGTCTACTAAGCACCTTGTGAAGATAATCAATATTATCCAAACAACTTAAACGTCTTCACCTCAGCAACCAACACCTTACTATCAAAGTAGAATTCATCCACAACACTTCCTGTGCTATGTCCAGTAAATATGTTATGGTTAGCACCAAAATGTCTTTTCATTGCAGAAACATATGTCTTTCTCAAACATCCCAGTTGTAAATTCTTATCATATCCCAATTGCTTATAATAATGATGAATAGCAAAGTAACATTAATACAACCAAATACTTCATCTTCTAAAATTACTCATTTTCTAAATTTAGAAAGTCCTACAGATTATCTATCTTCGAAGGATGGGATTATTTAAAAAGAAAGGATTAGATGAAAGTGATTTCAGTTCTCTTATAGATTACCTTGGACAAGTTCCTGCAATCCAAACACCTATGGCTTCTGGAGTGGATGATGAAGGTTTTTGGTGGGTTAAGTTTAGCATGGACATAGAAAATGAATATGCTTGGCATGTAGTTCAAGAGTTGGGATGTGTAGTTAATTATATTTCAATTGACGAAAGATTGCCAACTGTGTTCTATCCTGTTTCTCCAGCACCTTATATGAATGGAGGTCCAGACGAGTTCTTATCTTGGGTGATTGAAACTAAAGATAAAGATTTTAAGCCCGATACGATGAGAGAATGGCTTGAAGGAAGATTACCTCAACCAGTTGATGATTTGGAACAATGGGGTGAACAAGACGAAGATTAAATTATGGGATATAAAAACGTTTGCATAAACTGTAAAAGGGTTGAAAGCTTAGGCACAGACCATGACAATTTTAGAACGGGAAACTATCCAGAATGTTCCAATGAAATGATTTTTGTTAATCATAAATTTAGACCGCCTAAAAAAACAGATGCAAAAGCATGGAAAGTAGTAAGTTTCTTGATTATTAATGGATTTGAATTTCAGCCAATAACAGATGACTCTGGTTGTTATATAAAATATCCAGAATCTATGAAAGAAGCAGAATCCTTTGTTACAAAATATAGGGAGAAAATTAAAAGGTAAAATGAACATCTACTGCATAAGTGGTTTAGGGGCTGATAAGCGTGCTTTTAATAACTTAACAAATCACAACCTTATACATATTGAGTGGCTCAAACCAACTAAAAATGAGTCTCTTTCCTACTACAGCCTAAGGCTATCTGAACAAATCAATAGAAAAGAACCTTTCATAATTTTGGGTTTATCTTTTGGTGGAGTTGTGGCTTGTGAAATGGCTAAATTCTTAAAGCCAGAAAAAGTGATTCTTCTTTCATCTATAACAAACAAGAAGCACCTCCCCTTAATTTTTAAAATAATTGGTTCAACAGGAATTCATAAAATAATCCCAGCGTCTTGGATGTCACCTCCAATGAGTTTAGCCTATTGGTTCTTTGGAGTTAAAAAGATTGAGAACAAGCAATTATTGAAAGAGATTCTTGATGATACAGACAAAGCATTCTTGAAATGGGCTATTGGAAGATTGTTAAGCAAAGAAGATATTGTTGCGCCAGAAAACTTAATCAGGATACATGGAACCAATGACAAGTTACTTCCACTTAGAGACGATGCTGCTATTAAAATTGAGGATGGTGGTCACTTTATGGTTATAGAACAGGCTGATGAAGTTAGTGAAGAATTAAACAAGCTTTTCTAAATTTAGAAAGTCCAGCAGATTCTTTATCTTCGGAGGATGAAGATTTCCACATTCTTTATACTCTTAGTATTTCTGTCCCCATTTGATGCTATTTCTCAAAACGATGAAATTTATGCTACTAACGTGGGAATGAAAAAAAACTTAGCTTACCAAGAAAATGTTGTCATACATGTTAAGAATCAAGGAGAAGGGTATTTAATAGTTGATTGGTTTGAAGATAGTACTGGAACAAAGTTTACTGACTTATATAAAATTTGGGGTATTAAATACAACAATGAATATTACTTTCATTTATCTAATGCTCGTGGGCTAAACGCTTTAAAAAGCTTCATTAAAATTGATTCTGCAAGTCTTCACAACAACTATTTACCATTTTCTATTAACTGTGAAGCTCCTATTAACAAGCCAACAACCCCAACTCAAGTTGGAGTAGCAGCTGGTGGAGTTGCAATTGGAATGTTATTAGGAAGTGATGCGGGCTTAATATTTATGATTTCAATTAAGGATACAAAATCAGCTGAATATTGGTACAAACAAAATGGTGATGGTGCTTTTCTATATGTGGTTGATATGAAATCTTCACTTGCTCCTATTGGAAAGAGGTTAACCAAGAAAAGACTAAAGAAGCTTATGGCTAAAAAGGGAGGACAAAAGGATGTGGATTATGATTCCTTGAAATTGGAAGATGCCATGTCGCTAATTAACCAACTTAAATAAAAGTGGAATCTAAAGTGGACTAATCCGCACAAAATCGTTAATTTATGTTAACCCTATACTAAATGGCTTAATAGTATGTTTTAATCTGAATCAAGAACATACCTTACGAAATGATATTCATAGCCAACAGAATAATACTCTTTATCAAAAGACATCAAGTAAAAACAGTTCTTATAACTACAGTAATATTAGGTGCATTATTTATTCATTTTTACGTGCCCAGAATATTCATTGAGCCAAATAATATTATCGTTAAACTATTAAACAAGTCTCCAAATAAATTAACTCCAGAAGCATTTTTACTTGACTATGAAGATGTTGAAATATTTACAGATGATGGCTTTAAACTTATTGGATATAAAATTTATGCTGAAAAGAATAAAGGAACCATCATCTTTTTGCATGGAATAAGAGCCTATAAGGAACACTTTTTACCGATGTGTAAATTGCTATCAAAACAAGGATTTAACTCTGTCATAATAGACCTTAGGGGTCATGGAAACAGTGGTGGGAGTTATTGTACATTTGGCTATAAAGAGAAACACGATATTGTATCACTGGTGGATGCAATAGTCTTGGATAAAGATTTAAGTAAGAATATTGGTATTTGGGGACAATCACTTGGTGGTGCAGTTGCTCTTCAGACAATGGCTATTGATAAAAGAATCAAATATGGTATTGTAGAAAGTACATTTTCAGACTTAAACGGTGTTTCAAAAGAATATCTAAAACGCTTATTAAAGGTTCACAACTCAATACTCTCTAATTATTTACTTCAACGAGTTTATGATATTGCAGAAATAGAAATTGATAAAGTAAAGCCGAAAGAAATTGCAACAGATATTACTCAACCAATTATTTTAGTTCATGGAATTGAAGATAATCGCATCAATATTTATCATGCTCTACTCAATTTTGAGAATATAAAATCTAAGGATAAGACTCTTCTACAAATTGAAGATGCAAATCATTTGAACGTATGGAAAAAAGGAGGCTCTCAATATTTTGAAACTATTTTTTCCTTTTTGGAATTCAATTCTGCCAAGGAATAATTAGAAAGTCCTACAGATTCTTTATCTTCGATGGATGGAATTAAAACCAAAAGAGGGTATTGATAATTTAGAGTTTGGTCTTCGAGTTAATGACATAGAAAGGTTGTTAGGTAATCCAGACAAGAAGTGGACTGATGTAGATGATGAGAGTGAGTTACTATACCAATATGATAATCTTATGCTCCGATTGACATTCTATAATAGTGAGGATGGAAGATTGGGCTATATAAGATGTTCAAACCCCAAATTACTATATGAGGGGAAAAATGTTATTGCCGAGAAATTAAATAAGGTCAAAGCGCAATTTTCAGGTATTACAGATAATGTTTGGGAAATAGATGATTATGATTCATTTGAAACCCATTTTAATGAAGATAATTGGTTGACTTTGGATGCAGAATACCAGAGAATAGCTGGAATAGAAATTGGAGTTCCTTTCCTTAATGATAACGAATATGACTGGAAAAAATGAAAAAACTACTAACATATTTAATCTTATTTGCTTTTACTTTAACAGCAAATGCACAAGAAATACAACCAGATTCCTTATCATTTACACTAAAAGTAATTGTTAATGATATTGAGACAACAAAACCTCTTTATAATTGTGAAGTTAAGGTTATCGGTACAGATGGTTCTTCTCAAAAACTTAATACTTTTAACAATGGAAGAACAGCCAGTTTCACATTGAAAGCCAATACTTCATACTCAATAGTTGTTTTAAAAGATAGATATTTAACTGGTAAAGGAAAAGAAACTACTGTTGGAGAAACAAGAAGTAAAACTTTTATTCATGAGTACAATTTACAACCATTCATGATTAATGTTATTCGATTATTTGAGCAACACTATAAACATAATAGCATTACACCATATATAGCTGGACCAACTTGGGATGGAAAATATGACACTATTCCTGTAGGTTATTATTATGATATAATGACAGAGAATCCAACTTTAATAGTTAAAATAACTGGCTATCAAGATGTTTCAGAAAAAGACAATATCTCAATTAAAAGAGCAAAAGAGTATGTTCAGCAGTTGGTAAAATTAGGAATAGATAAAGAGCGATTGATAGCTTATGATGGTGGAGTAAAGGTTTATAAAGAATATTCTACAGGCAGAAAAGGTATTAAAAAGAAGAGAGAAGATGAAAATAGAATGATTGAATTTAGGGTTATTAGCGATGATTATAAACTAAAGTGAGAAAGCATCTATTAATCATATCTTTTTTATTGCTTGTTGGAGGCTATGGGTTTGGGCAAATTCAAATGGATTGCAGTTTGAGCACCAAGATAAAAGGCGATAGATGCGGTTTTAATGGAGGGCTTATAGATAATGATAGGAATATTTTGGTTACCCAGATAGGTTGTTTTAATGAGCCTATAAGGCATTCAAACATTGTTATAATTGATTTGAATAAATGTAAAATTCTTAGTGAATTTAAAATAAAACCTTGGTCATATATGCATAGGTCATTTTTTTATAATGACTCATTAATTTACATTAACATAAGAGCAGAAGCGTTTTCAATTTATCGTGTTTACTCAATTTATACTGTTATGTTAATTGGTAAGGTGAAAATTAAAGACTCTCCAATGAAAGAGAAACGTAGCTACTTAAGTGGGAAATCTGAAATATGTTATGAAAATAAAAATTTAATCGATTACAAAATAATATTAGATAATTACTCATTGGAATTAGATAGTTTAAACCGAGTTCTAATTAACTCCGATTAAAGAAAAAATCATCATCCCCACTCCAAAGGCAAGAACCCTATTCCATTATAAAAATTGGAGATTTAGCTTCGCTGAATCTTGTTTGGGGGGCTTTACAAAAAGAAAACTACACTGTAATTTCCTTTTATTTTCATCTCTCAGTCGATTCTGAACAAGTTCAAGTCTCCTTCGAGTGAAAAAAAAGACCCACGCTGAAAGCGCAGGTCTTTTTGTAGCGAGATGGAGATTTGAACTCCAGACCTCTGGGTTATGAAGCTTGGAAATGACAATTCCTAAAAAACCGAAACAGGCTATAACGTCCTATAGGTATAGGTTTTGTAATTTTCAGATAACATTTGAATTTATAATAACACGTTTAAATATTCGTTTTGTTTAAGCTATGTTTAACCTAATTAAATTTAAATGGCACACGTAAAAGTATTATTATATAAAAGTAAAAAGAGAAAAGATGGAACTTACCCTATTGTATTAAGAATTACTAAAGATAGAAAGTCTAAATACATTTTTCTAAAACAATACATTAAAGAATCCGATTGGGATGATATTCAATGTAGGGTCAAAAGATCACATCCAAATTCAAATAGGTTAAACAACTATATTCTTAATAAATTATCTGAAGCAGATGATTTAGTGATGGAATTAGAAACAAAAAAAGAGATGTTTTCATCAAGTCAGATAAAAAAGAAACTGACTAATGATAAAAAAAGAAATTCTTTTTTTGAATATGCAGAAAATCATTTGTCTGATTTAGAAGCACAAGGAAAATTCAATCAACTAATTCCTGATAGAGGAAAAATCTGTGCTACTTCAATTAAAAGTTGACTACTATTTCATTTTTTTAAGTGACACATTAGCTCTTCATAAGGTGTTTTTCCTTGATGAGCTCCATGCGGTCTGTTAAAGTTATAAAAATCTTCCCATTTGTTTAATTTTTCGTTC
>JAJCYO010000036.1 GCA_029262875.1 Flavobacteriales bacterium | reverse complement strand
ATGACTCAAGTACTCGAAGAAGTAAATAACGCGACCACCTCTGGCGGTACTGCGCCTTTAACCAATACTGAAGTAATTAGTGGGTTAAGAGAAGCATTAACTGTAGGTACCAACAATTCTACTGCCTTAACTTCTAAGTTAGATGGCTATTATAAAAATCCTGAAATCTTTATTCCTTTTCCTCCTGAGGTAACTAAGGTAAAAGAAAAGGTAGAAGCTTTGGGAATGAAAAAGCAAGTCGATGAATTTGTAATGACCATGAACCGTGCGGCAGAAACAGCATCAAAGGAAGCGGCTCCTATTTTTATAAATGCCATTACTAGCATGAGCATCGCTGATGGTTTTGCCATTTTAAGAGGTAACGACAATGCTGCCACCATGTATTTAAAAGAGAAAACTTCCGGACAGTTAAAAGTAAAGTTTAACCCCGTTGTAAAAAATGCCATCAATCAGGTAGAGGTTACCAAGTACTGGAATCCGGTCATCAACACCTACAATAAAATTCCATTCGTTAAAAAAGAAAATCCAAACTTAGAAGATTACATTACTACCAAAGCGATGGATGGTCTTTTCTTAATGATAGAGAAAGAAGAAAAGAAAATCAGAAAAGATCCTTTAGCACGTGTTACGGATATCCTAAAGAAAGTATTTGGGTAATGGAAGACAGCACCAAAAATCCATGGAAAACACTTAAAAGTGAAGTCAAATATGACAATCCTTGGATTAAGATAACGGAACACCAAACCATTAATGCTGATGGTGGAGATGGTATTTACGGTGTGGTCCATTATAAAAACATTGCCATTGGCATTATTCCGCTCGATGAGGACTACAACACTTGGCTGGTTGGTCAATACCGATACCCATTACAAGAATACAGCTGGGAAATTTGCGAAGGTGGTGGATTAAGAGGTGTAGAAGTGTTGGATTCTGCCAAACGTGAACTGTTAGAAGAGTTAGGCATCAAAGCAAACCATTGGGAAAGCATCATGGACATGCACCTCAGCAATTCTGTTTCGGATGAAAAAGGGATTATTTATGTTGCCAAAGAATTGAGTTACTTTAACCCAGAACCTGAAGAGGGTGAAGTATTGCAAATCAAAAAACTCCCGTTTAATGAGGTTTACCAAATGGTGATGGATGGTGATATAACGGATAGCTTAACTGTGGCTGGAATTTTAAAAACCAAATTGCTGATGGACAAAGGTGAAGTTTAACTCATGAATGTCCTTAATTTCATAAAATCGAAAGGCATTTGGATCATTTGTGTACTCTCTTTTATTGCTGCTTTTAGTTACAATCAAGTAAACCTTAAACATGTTCCTGCCAAACAGATAAGACAGCATCAAACGATAAAAACCAATGACGACAACAGCTACTTAAGTCCTCCTGAAACATACATCAATACTGGTGAATGGAAACAGAATGGACCCGGGAAACAATCTTATTTTCTGCGACCTCCTGGTTACGGACTCTTTTTCTACGCATTGCTAAAACCATTTGGTAGTCATGCACTTTTGCTACTTAAGTTCGCGCAACTGCTGTTATTTAGCTTGTCCATTTACTGCTTTTACTACATTGTCAATCAGCTTATTCAAAACAAAGTTATTGCATTGTTTACCGCTGCACTTTACGGCTGCACTCCTTTTGCCATAGGCTTTCTATTCTATACGTTGACCGAAGGTATTACTCCTGCCTTGCTTCTATTTTATATTTTCTTGCTCTTCAAAGCAAAAGAAAAAACAGTTTCCAGGCAGAAAATCATTTTTTATTTTTTAGCTGCGCTAACTTTTGCCTACTTATTAATTGTAAGGCCACCTCTTGGTTTCATGGGTATCTTATTGCCTATCTTTTTACTGAAAGATTATTGGAAAGAAGGTTTTGTTAAACTCTTCATCAAACTGCTACTATTCGGGAGCATTGCATTTAGTTTGATGGCTATTTGGCAATTCAGGAACTATAAAATAGCCGATGAATATGTTGGCTTGCATTCCATTTATTATGCTGACAACAACTCTATTTACCGGCCAACTTTTAAAGAATATTGGAATTTTGCTGGTGGATGGGCGCAAGAAGGCCATGAGGTCCATGCTTATATGGTTCCCATCTGGATAGCAGCTGTAGAAGGAGATACTTCTGAAGTCTACATTAAGAATGCCATCGCCACATTTCCAAAAAAAGTAACCACCCATTTTGGAGAAGAACGGTTAACATCTGCTTTTAGAAAATACCAAGAAGCAACATTGTTTCAGCAAACATATTATAGCAAAGGGTTACCGATGCCAACTGAAACACCTCAAATAGAACTTGATGCAATTGCAGAGTTTAAACAACTGACCAAAGAGTATAAAAGTGAATTCTGGTTTGATTATTATGTTTCATCGCCTCTAAAAGTGTTCAAGACAATGGCTTTTCATTCTAACTTGTCACTCTATGTGTTTCAGCATACCTATAGAGGAAATGTGATTATGGAAACGGCTCGTGTGCTATTCTATGGATTGCACGCACTGTGTTTTATAACATTAATCATTAGTCTTTTTTTCTTGAGAAAAAGTGACTGGAGGAAAGCTGCCATTTTGCTAACTGTATTTAGCTACGTGTTTTACTTGTGTTATTTCCAAAGAGGAATTGAAGAAAGGTATACATTACCTATACTGCCCCTTTTATTAATTGGATTGGTAGGTCTACTTAGTCAATTCAAGATTATATCAAGGAGAGAGTCTTGATTTTTTCCAATCATCACCAGATTTTGTAAAAACAATTCTGTCGTGCAATCTATTTGGACGACCTTGCCAAAATTCAATTTTTGTTGGGCTAACTAAATACCCTCCCCAATGCGCTGGTCGAGGAACATCAATGTCTTTAAACTTCTCCGTATAGTGTGCTACTTTTTCTTCAAGCGCGGTTCTATCTTTTAACTCTTCACTTTGGCTTGATGCCCAAGCTCCAATTTGGCTTTCTCTTGGTCGTTGTGAGAAATAAGTGTCTGAATCTTCATCGCTCATTTTTTCCACTGCCCCTTCTACTCTAATTTGTCTTTCTAATTCTCCCCAAAAGAAATTAAGTGCTACTTGATTGTTTTGTGCGACATCTTTCCCTTTAGTGCTGCTGTAATTGGTATAAAAAACAAAACCATCATCCTTAATACCCCTCATGTAAACGATTCGAGTTGAAGGTTGTCCAGCATTATTAACTGTAGTTAAGGACATGGCATAAGGGTCAAGCAATTGGGCGTTCACAGCTTCTTCAAACCATAACGCATATTGCTCCATAGGATTATCATTTACAGCATCCTCATTCAAAGGCTTTCCTGCAAAATCTCTTCTGATCTCATTGAGGTAATTTGCTATGTCTTCATTCATAAGCTAAACCAATTTTATTAAGCACAAAGCTAAGAATTTGATAGTTTTTTATTAACAATAATCAAATTTACCTATTTAATAAGTAAATTTATTAATAGATTTACTTCTACGTTATGAATAACCCGTTAGATTATACCATTACAGAGCTTAATAAATTAAAGCCAAAAAAGGGGAGATTATTGATTGCCGAGCCATTTATGGATGATCCTTATTTTAAAAGGTCTGTTGTGTTGTTAACGGAGTATTGCGAAGATGGAGCCTTTGGGTTTATGTTGAATAAACCTCTGGAAATAAAAATAAATGAAGTCATGGAGGATTTCCCTCCATTTGATGCTACCATTTACATGGGAGGGCCAGTTCAATCGGATAGCTTATTTTACATCCATACGCAAGGCGAGGTTATTGAAGGTAGTATGAAAATTCGTGACAACCTGTATTGGTCTGGTAATTTTGAACAATTAAAACAATTGGTTAAAGACCAACAGATATTCCCTCAAGAAATAAAGTTCTTTATTGGTTATTCTGG
>JAJCYO010000035.1 GCA_029262875.1 Flavobacteriales bacterium | reverse complement strand
TCTTGATTTCACCTACTCATCAATACACTCAAGTTGGAACTTATTTTGTAACCATGAATGCTTATCAGAATGCAAATTGTTATGAGAGTACCTCAAAAACAATAACCGTATTAAACATTGCAACAGCGATAGACGAAGTAGATCTCTCAAACCAAAGTAAAGCCTTCATTAATAACGGGAATCTTATTGTTGATGGTGTTGATATTGATAAAATCGAAATTAGAAATACTATTGGTCAACTGTTGCTTGAATCGAATAGCAAAAAAGATTACCAAGTAATTGGTTTGGATAATTTAAGTAGCCAAATATTAGTCATTACTATCCACAGTGGGCATCAAACTTCTTCTTCTAAGATAAGTTATATCCAACATTAAAATCTTTAGTTCAATTTATTTAGTTTCTTTGGGGTATGAAATACATCTTAATCATCTCTGCACTATTTATATCTTTCTCTCTTTTTGCTCAAAAAGATGGTGAATGGATAAAGAAAAATTCTGAAGGAATAGTAATGGAAAAAGGTTTTTATGAAAACCGTAAGAAAACTGGAGAGTGGAGCTACTATTACGCAGATGGGATCATTTCTTTAAAAGCAACATACGTTAAAGGGGTACTTAATGGAGAGTCTTTACGGTATGATTTAAAAGGAAACATGATTGCCGATTTGCATTACATTGATGGAAAAATTACTGGAGAACAAACCTATTATTATTCCAATGGAAATGTATTGTCTAAAGGTGAAATGATAGATGGTAGAGAACAAGGCGCATGGAAATTTTTTAATCCCAATGGAGATTTTGCTGGCTATGTTAAATACGAGAACGGTGTCCAAATTGACGAACAATCTAAAAAGAAATAAGACTTACTTTATTATTAACTTCTGGCTGTACATTTGATTTTCAGATGTGGCTGTAATCAAATAGATTCCAGTAGGAATTTCCCTTTCTATTGGAACTCCTACGAGTTTTCCATTCTCAACGTTTACAATTACCTTAGAATAAAATTCTCTTCCTTTAATATCGCGTAACACCACCAGAAATTCTGCACCATTAATATCTTCAAACTCTACATAAACAGTTTCTCCTGGATTTGCAGGGCTTGGAAATAAATTTATAATACCACCACCTGAAGTATTTACTTCAAATTTTACAGGAACAATATTAGAGTAGGAATATTTACCATCAAAGTCCGTTTGCTTTAGACGATAGTAGGTAATTCCTGCTAAAGGTTCATAATCTATCTCAAAATAGTCTATGACTTGATTACTATTCCCTGCTCCACTTGCTATTAACACCACTTCCCAATTTTCTGCATCCACACTTCTCTCAATAGTGAAAAAATCATTGTTGATTTCTGTGGTCGTCACCCATTTTACATCCACCCTATCTTCATTAACATTGGCTTCAAAACTGAGCAATTCTATTGGGAGTGGAGTCCCAAAAATAAGTGGCCCAAATTGATCTCCATCAGCTTTTCTCCAAACGGTTACGCCACATATTTCAAGAAAATTGGCACTTCCACCACCACCACCACCAGAAGCAGTTAAAGAACCTCCAGCATTAATCATAACACCAGAATTACACGGTAATCTTAATTTTGGACCATTAACAGGAAAATCCAATGTTCCATCTATTGTTATAAACATAGGAGATGCACAGCCTGGTTCAGAATAATCTTGTTGAGCTGCTATCGTAACAATATCTCCAGCCTTTATCGTAATCGTATCCCCACATCCCGGAACACCAGGGGTCCATGTTGCAGGTGCTCCCCAATCTCCACCACCAGTACCATTTGAAACAACAATTGTTGCAAACTGTCGTTTAGGAACAAAACAAACAACTAATAGAATTACAAAAGCTAAAACCTTGTTTTTCATTTTTAATTTTATACTACTTAGTGGTAACTACTTATGCGTAATACGGCAATCTACTTAATAGGTTACGTAGTTAAGACGGTTTTTAGACAAAAGGTTGTATATCTCAACAAAATGTTAAAATTGAGGCATCAACTTAATAACATGAAAAAATGATCATTTCTCACTTGTTTTTCAAAAACATTCTTGGATTCCTATCTAAATAAATGAACTTAGTTTGATTAATTTTTTTGCGATTAAACCAAGCTAATTCAATTGGCAGTATATTTGTCAAAATGGAAGATTTCCTAAAAAATATTATTAAGACGGTTTCCAACAAACCTGGTGTTTATCAATATTACGATAGCAAAGGCACTATTCTGTATGTTGGAAAGGCCAAGAACCTCAAGAAGCGGGTATCTTCCTATTTTACTAAAAATCAAAGTGGTAAAACGGCCATTTTAGTGAAGCAAATTGTGGACATTAAAACCATCGTGGTTGGTTCTGAAATTGAGGCGCTATTATTAGAAAACAACCTCATTAAAAAATATCAGCCTAAGTATAACATTATGCTTAAGGATGACAAAACCTATCCTTGGATTTGTATTAAGAATGAACGTTTCCCTCGGGTTTACTCTACAAGAAACATTGTAAAAGACGGTTCTGATTATTATGGCCCTTATGCTTCTGTAAAAATGATGAACACCGTTTTAGGGTTAATCCGTGATTTATATACTTTACGCAATTGTAATTACAACCTCTCAGAGGAAAATGTAAAAAACGAGAAGTTTAAAGTGTGTTTGGAATACCACATTGGTAATTGCAAAGCGCCATGTGTTGGGGAACAGAGTGAAGAAGACTACAATACTTCCATCACTCAAATAAAATCCATTATTAAAGGGAACATCAACAGTGTTATGAAACACTTAAAACCTTTAATGAAAGAACACGCTGATAATTTACACTATGAGAAAGCACAACTGCTAAAAGAACGAATCGAACTATTGGAAAAATACCAAAGCAAATCGGTTGTGGTTAGTCCAACCATAAATGATGTGGATGTTTTCTCTATTGTTTCTGACGAGAAATACGGTTATGTCAATTATTTAAAAGTAATTAATGGAGCCATTATTCAAGGACATACCATAGAACTAAAAAAGAAATTAGATGAAACCGATGATGCGCTTATTCAGATTGGAATAGCTGAACTCCGGCAGCGTTTTGAAAGTCAATCTAAAGAGGTGATCGTTCCCTTTAAACCAGAATTGGAAGATGAAAACATTCGATTTTTAGTTCCTCAACGTGGAGATAAGAAGAAGTTATTAGAATTGTCTGAACGAAATGCCAAATACTATCGATTAGAGCGGAATAAACAAAAAGCCAATGTAAGTCCAACCAAACATTCTGACAGGATATTAGAACGTATGCAAAAGGACTTAAGAATGAAAGAGCGACCTGTTCATATAGAATGTTTTGACAATTCTAACATACAAGGAACCAACCCCGTTGCTGCCTGTGTCGTTTTTAAAGATGCTAAACCCAGCAAAAGGGATTACCGTCATTTTAACATTAAAACCGTTGAAGGCCCAGATGATTTTGCTTCTATGACTGAAGTGATTTACAGGCGCTATAAACGTTTATTAGATGAAAAAGAACCTCTTCCTCAGCTCGTTATCATTGATGGAGGAAAAGGGCAATTAAGCGCCTCCTTAAAAAGTATAGACAAATTAGGATTAAGAGGAAAAATTACCATCATTGGAATTGCTAAAAAACTGGAAGAAATCTATTTCCCAGACGATCCGATTCCCTTGTACATTGATAAAAAATCTGAATCTCTAAAAGTGATTCAGTATTTAAGAAATGAGGCGCACAGATTTGGAATAACGCATCACAGAAACAAAAGAAGCAAGGCAGCCATCACTTCTGAATTGGATAAAATTGAAGGCATAGGGTATAAAACGGCTCAACAACTCCTCTGGAAATTTAAATCCGTTGCACGCATCAAAAAAGCCAAACTAAAAGAATTAGAGGCTACCATAAGTAAGAAAAGGGCAAAAATAGTTTTTGATTATTTTAATTAGGATTTGGAAAACTTTTCTGTATTCGCTTCAACACGAGATTCTTTTACTTTGATTTTTTGTTTCATCCAATCTGGATAATTTGAACTGTCTTCTGCTTCATAGATTTGTACCGTTTGATTTTCATCGGATTGAATGATGTCTCGTTGAGTTTTACCTAAAATAGCCGCAGCTGTTTGTACTCCTGAATAACTTGCCCCAGCTACACCATGAGAAAGAATGCTTGCTCCACACAAATAAAGGTTTTCTATTTCACTTTTTGCTTTATATGAAAATGGACCCATTTGTTTAAGGCTTTTTTCCGTCCCGTAAACACAACCATTGGTAGAATTAATGTAGTGTTCATTGGTTAAAGGTGTACCCATCTCTTTGTGTACAATCTTTTCAGTTATTCCTGGAAAAGTATTTTCCATGGTTCGAATTACTTTTTGTGTTAAGTGTTCTTTAAAGTCTAAATACTCTTGTGACTTGCGTTTATCTCCTACTTTAAATTGACTAAATGATTCATGATTGATAAACGTTACTACTTCCATAGAATGGTATCGCCCATCAAAACTCGTAGGGTCTTTTATCGTTGTACAACTCAGAAAAAAACCAGGAAATTCATCTCCTTCTGCAATATCAACTTTCATCATGTCATCAAAAAGATCATCTGGATCTTTGTCTCCTTCTGGCATTAGCCATATGTTCCCAGAATCCATTCCAGCCTCACGCATGTCCATATCAACAACTAAAAACAACATCAATGAAGTACAAGAATATTTTGTTTCAGAAAGTCTTTTAGCCAATTTCGAACTCAAATTCTGCTTGCCTACTAAATCAAGATAAGTAATGTCTGGATCTGCATTAGAAATAATTCTTTTTGCAAAAAGCTGTTCTCCAGTTTCTAATTCAACACCGATCGCTCTTTTCTTTTTTTCACCTTCTAATAAAATACGTGTTACATTTTGACTTGTTCGCACTTCATTTCCCAATTCTTTAATTCTATTCGTCATTGCCTTCACAAGGGCTCCACCACCACCCATAGGGTAATATCCTCCTTTAAAATAATGATCCATTACAGCGCAATGAACTGGAAAGCTTGCCGTTCCTGGAGGTAAGCCATGATCGCCACATTGTATATTTAATATCGTTTTTAACAACGGATCTTTTATGTGCCAATCTATTACTCTTTTTAAGGTGAACAGACCATATTTACCCATTTTTCTCGTGCGGAAAGGGATCATTAAATTGTCCCAAAAACCTTTCATTTTAGGGATTAATTGAAGTTGCTGGCTCACATCACGAACCGTATTCAAGTACTTGGTAATGTTTTTCTTTTCTTTAGGAAAACGTTCTGATAATGACAGTACTAACTCATCAAAATCTGCTGGTAAATCAATGCGTTCATCACCAATCCAACAATGATCATATCCTTTGGGGTTCATCCTAAAAAACACCAAGTCGTTGGCAATTCCTAATCCTTCATATAACTCACTTGTTGAATCGCCTTCACCCAATAAACCAATGTAGTGAACCCCTGGAGTAAAACGATGGCCTTTTAAGTAAAAACTATGACACCAACCCCCAGGAACATCATGTTGCTCTAACACTAAAACTTTCTGACCTTCTTTTGCCAAACAAATCGCAGCAGAAAGACCACCTGCTCCAGAACCTATTATAATAGCATCCAATTCCATTTGCATCAAAGGTAGTGAATACAATATACTTTAATGCATTTATTATTTTAAGTCTGACGGTATTTTACAAACAGGAATGGCTTGCATTTTATGTTGGTTGATGGTATTTAACCGAGTATAGATTTCAAATATTTTTTGCTGTCTTGTAGTAAATGAAGTGAAATCTATGTTTGCCTTTTCACTAAGCTCCATGGCCCATTCTAGCTCAGGGTAAGTTGCTCCTATTTGGTCTTCATCTGTCCTTTCATCACCCCAAAGCCCATCAGTTGGTGGAGCAGCAATAATATCTTGAATAACATTTAGTTGTTGAGCCAATTGATAAACTTCAGACTTCAATAAATCTGCTATGGGGCTTAAATCAACGCCTCCATCACCATATTTCGTGTAAAAACCTACTCCAAAGTCTTCGACTTTATTCCCTGTACCCAACACCAAATAATTATTGGTTTGAGCATAATAATAAAGCGTTGTCATTCTCAACCTTGCTCGAGCATTTGCTAAGGATAAAAAATTAGTTTCCTCATTTTCCGAACTAACAACGGCATTCGAAAAAGTGTCAAAAACAGCAGTTAAATCTGTTTCAATACTCAAGACATTAGAATATTTTTTCTTTAACCAAGAAATGTGTGTTTTTGCTCTATCTGCTTGGTTTTCATCCTGGTGAATGGGTAATTCCAAACAAACTAATGGCAACCCTGTTTCTGCTGCTAATGTTGATGTAACAGCAGAATCAATACCACCAGAAACACCAATTACAAATCCTTTTGTTTTAGATTCATCAGCGTAATCTTTCAACCAATCTACAATGTGTGTTTTTACTTTTAAAGTTTCCATTAGAAAAATATACCAATGTTTAATGCAATGTAATTTAAATTAGCACTTGCATCTTTTTCAGAGTACACAGGATTTCCAAAGTTATCAATTAGCACATCTCCATTAGTATCCAGAGCATTGACCTTAGTATCCAATTGATTAATAAATCCGTTGTAAAAAGTTAAACCCAACATTAAACTCGTGTTCCCAGAAATATTGTATTCTATACCCGCACCTATAGCCAATGACATATTGATAAAGTTAATCTCATCTTTCACCGAAGAAGTAGATGGAAGTTTATTAGTCAATGTAGTATTTAATTGTGGCTGAAAATAAGTGTAAGTAGTATTGGAATTAGCTTTGATGTTAAATCCCGTTTGTAAACCAAACTGACCAAAATAGGTAATATAACCAATTTCATTTGTTCTTAACTTTAATATTATTGGAATTTCCACATAACTTAAGCTATAATCTACCTCAACATCTGAGGGTAAAAAAAAAGATTGATGATCTACAACGCCCTTATACGAAATTACTCCGCCTGACTTGAGTATACTTACTCCAGTCGAAACCAAATAGTTTTTAGACATAAAATACTCAAAAGACAAACCGTAGCTAAAACCGAATTTTGTGCCATCACTTTCATATCCAGCTGTGTTCGCTTTTAACCACGATATGTTTGGGCTAAATTGTAACCCAATCCTAAATTTCCTATTATCATCCGGTAATTTAGCCGCTGGGTCATTACTAAATTCTTCCTCCTGAGCAGAAAGGTTAAAAAATAGCAACCCAAATACTATTAAAGTAAGTACCTTTGTTTTCTGTATCATAAATTATACATTTATCAGTACAAAATTAGCTATAAATTAACCCGAAAACTGTTAATGAAAACCAATTTTTCAACACTTAAACCCTTGATAACTTTAGTGCTTTGTACGCTTATTTTATCATGTGGAGACAATCCTTTAGATGTTGATGTATCTGATGTTAAAATCGATTTAAAAGTAAATCGATTTGATCAGGATTTGTTCCAATACCCTTCTAATATAACGCCAGAAAACGTTACAGAATTGCATACTAAATACGGTTTATTTTTTCAAGACTTTACAGAGAGTGTAATTAATATAGGTGCTGTAAAAAATCCTAATCTTAATTATCAATTGAATGCTTTTGCTACAGACTCTTACATCAAAGAGATAAAGGTTGATGTTGACAAGGCATATGCCGATTTTTCTCCTTATCAAAAGGAGTTAGAAAATGCATTTAAACATTATAAATATTACTTTCCCAAAAAGAATACACCAGAAGTTATCACTTACATATCAGGATTTAATTACGCCATAACTACCGATGATAGTTATTTAGGAATTGGTTTAGATATGTTTTTAGGAAGTGGTTATGATGCTTATGCTCAACTTGGCCTACCGCAATACAAAACTGCTTTCATGAGTGAAGAGGGCTTAGTAGCTGGTGCCATGTTAGGGTGGGTATCTACTGAGTTTGAACTAAAAGAAAAAAATGCCGATTTACTCACCGAAATGGTACATCAAGGCAAAATCATTTATTTATTAGATGCCTTAATGCCTCATGCTCCGAACACGGTTAAGATGAGTTACAATGAAAATCAGTTAAACTGGTGTAATAATAATGAAGAGCAGGTGTGGTTTTATTTTATTGACAACGACCTGCTCTATACTCAAGAAACCACTGAAATCATTAAATACATGGGAGAAGCCCCATTTATCCAAGGTTTTCCAGAAGGTTCTCCAGGTAGAATTGGACATTGGTTAGGCTGGCAAATCGTTAAAGCATACATGGAAAAAAATTCAACCATTAGCGTTGAAAAATTAATGCTTAACGACAATGCTCAACAAATTTTAAATGAATCAAAATACAAACCATAAATAAAAATGGAAAAAAAGTCAAAAATAAATTTTACTGTATCTTTAGATGAAAACCATGTTCCAGAAAAAATAGAATGGTCTGCAACAGACACTGGAGAGGAAGAAATAAAAGACGCAAAAGCAATGATAATTAGTTTGTGGGACGCAAAAGAAAACAATACGCTACGTATTGATTTATGGACCAAAGAAATGATGTTAGATGAAATGAAACACTTTTTTTATCAGTCCATTATTACGATGTCTGACACTTATGAAAGAGCTACTAATGATAAAGCCATTGCAGAAGAAATGAGAGAATTTGGAAAGAATATTGGAGAAAAAATGTTAGGTAATAATAAATAACATGTTTTACAAAAGTGTTACCATATTGGTGTTGAGTCTTTTTTTACTTGGAGCAACTAATTCGTTTGCTCAATGTGAAAAATTAAAGAAAAAAAGAATCTTTCAATTATTAGGTGCTGCGGAATTCGATAATTATAGAAGCTCTGAGATTAAAACTTTTGATGCTACCTTAAAGGAAGAGTACCAAATTAATCTTTTTAAAGGAGTCGTTTATAAGCTAATTTTTGATGTTTCTGATATGCCTGAAGGCGTTATTATTAGATTATATGATTTAGGAAAAAAGAGAGGGGCGGGTAAATTTGAAGAGGTATTTAATTCTCAAACAGCGAAAAAAACTAAAAATGATACTTATGAAATCACCATGGAGTTTCCTCAACGGAAAATGATGGTGCAGTATGATGTTATTAATAATACAAAACCTGGTTGCGTTTCTTTTGTCTTAGGTTATTACTTTAAAAATCGTATTAAATAAATGAACACGGATCTTATTCAAAAATACAATATTGCGGGTCCTCGATACACGAGTTACCCTACTGTACCTTTTTGGAACAAGGAAGGAATTGAGTATGATAATTGGGTCAATTCAACGATAAAATCGTTCAATGAAAGCAATCAAACAGAAGGAATAAGCATTTACATTCATTTACCGTTTTGTGAGAATTTATGCACCTTTTGTGGTTGTCATAAACGAATCACCAAACAACATAGCGTAGAGGAACCATACATTGATACTGTGTTAAAAGAGTGGGACTTGTACTGTGATTTATTTGATTCAACACCTCGAATTAAAGAAATTCATTTAGGTGGAGGAACACCAACTTTCTTTAGTCCAGAAAACATAGAGAAGCTCATCAGTGGTATTTTAGCAAAAGCAGAAAAGTGTGATGGTTTTGAATTTAGTTTCGAGGCTCATCCAAATAATACAACTAAAGAACACTTGCAATCTTTTTATGATTTAGGCTTTAGAAGAAACAGTTTTGGGGTCCAGGATTATGATCCAAAAGTGCAAAAAACGATTAATCGGATTCAACCTTTTGAAAAAGTCGAAGAAGTAACCAATTGGTCAAAAGAAATAGGTTATACCTCTATCAGTCAAGATTTAGTTTTTGGATTACCGCATCAAACTAAAGAGAGTATTATCAATACCATCAACTTAACCAAAGCATTAAAACCAGATAGAATTGCTTTTTACAGCTATGCACATGTCCCATGGATAAAAGGTGTTGGACAAAGAGGTTATGATGAGAATGATTTACCCAGTGCTGAGGAAAAGCGAGTACTTTATGAAACTGGAAAGCAAATGCTTGACGAACTGGGTTATGTAGAAATCGGAATGGATCATTTTGCCTTAGAAACTGATTCGATGTATAAAGCTATGGAGAATAAAACTTTACACAGAAATTTCATGGGTTATAGTGCAAGCAAAACTCAGTTAATGGTTGGATTGGGAATGAGTTCTATCAGCGATTCATGGTATGCCTTTGCACAAAATGCTAAGACTGTTGAAGAATATACGGCTTTAGTAAACGATGGTCTTATCCCTATTTTTAGAGGTCATGAATTAACTGAGGAAGATTTAGTAATCCGTAAACACATCTTAAACATTATGTGTCATTTTGAAACCTCCTGGGAGAATGATGAAATGAAGTTTCCCGAGCTGAATGAATGTTTAAACCGATTAACTGAAATGGAGCAAGATGGATTAGTAGAAATCAATGAAACTGGATTAAAACTACCTGAGAGTGCTCGTCCGTTTGTAAGAAATATATGTATGGCCTTTGATTTACAATTGATTCGAAATAAACCAACCACTCGTATATTTTCTATGACAATCTAAGTTAGCCCTATCCTTAAGACTTCTCAATTTTCACTGTTTTTTTATTGTAGTGGATAAAATATGTTCCAGTTTTATAGTTCGTGATATCAATGAACTCTGCGTCTCCTTCAGCTACTAATCTCCCCATCGTATCAAAAATTTTATATTCAAATTTTTGAGGTAATTCATATATCTCTTTCTTTTCACCAATTTTGGGAAGCATTTTTATCGGTGGAAGTTTTTTACTCAATTCCTTTTTTTCTTGACTATATCCTGCTACAGAAATCACAGTACACAGTAAAAATATTGATGCAATTCTAATTGTTTTTTTCATCATTTTAAGTTTTTTATAATAACTCTGCTTAGAAATTTTTATTGTTTAACTATTGTAATTTACTGTACACCACCTTATTGGCCAATAAGGTTTGGCTAATTCCTCTTGCCAACACAAACAAAATCATGGCCAACCACAACCGATGATTCCAAAAAAATTAATAAAAAATAACCGAACGTTTGGTAAAATACTTTTTATTCGTATATTTGCCCCCATGAGACCTCAAAAAATTAATGATCAAGATTTATTAGAAGGCTTAATGTCGGTTATTCAATCAAAAGGATATGACGGTTCAAGTCTGAATGAATTAGCTGCTTCTACGGGTTTACAAAAGGCTAGTCTCTATCATAGATTTCCTAATGGAAAGAAAGAAATCACTACTACTGTTTTAGTGTATGTAGAACAATGGGTTGAAGAGAATATAACCAAACTTCTTTCGGACAATAATATAAAACCCAATGTGAGACTTGAAAAAGCAATTACCAATATTAATCACCTCTATGATGGGGGAAAGAAAATATGTGTTTTAAGAGCATTAACGATGGATTCTAATTTAGAATTATTTGGTGGTCATCTTAAAAACGCCATGATTAATTGGATTGAGGGTTTTACTAACTTAGGAATTTCATTTGGATTGTCTCCTAATGTCGCCAAAGGTAAAGCAGAACAAACCTTAATTTTAGTACAAGGAAGTTTAATTGTATCCAAAGCAATGTCAACCCTAAATCCTTTTCAGGAAACTTTAAAAACAATTAAATCAATGTATCTATCGGGTTAAAAAAATTTATGTACACATATAACCGAACATTCGGTAAATAATTAATATAATACTAATTAAAAATTAAAAAAGATGAAAAAAACAGCAATTGTAGTTCTTTCAGACCCAAAGACTGGTTCTGAGGAAGCTTTAGGCCGAGTATTTAACGCATTAGCAGTAGCATATGACTGCAAAACAAAAGGGGAAAAGGTCGTTATCATTTTTCAAGGAACTGGTTCAAGATGGCCGGAAGTCCTTCAAGAAGAAGACCACCCAGCTCATTCACTATACAGCGAAGTGAAAGATAAAATACAAGGTATATCATGCGGGTGTGCAGATGTATTTGGAGCAAATGATTTAAATTATGATTTAATCAAAGAAAATAAAGTGCCTGGAACAAGTGGTTTTCCAAGTTTTGTAAAACTTCAAAAAGATGGTTTTACAATTATTACTTTCTAAATGATTCACTTTTACACTACAAAATCAAAATGATTTTGTAGTGTATTTTAATAAAAAATTATGTCAGATATCTTTCATCAAGGAGAACTTGAAGTTCAACAAAAAACAGGAGAAGTTTTAACTGCAACATCTAATAGTAGGATAATCTCTGATACCATACCTAACAGAGTTGATTCTTTTATAGATGATCAAACAATGGCAATCGTAAGTAGCATTGATGATACTAACAATATTTGGGTTTCCGTCTTATCTGGAAAGACTGGTTTTACCACTGTACTTCATCCAAATGTAATTTCATTTGATAGAACGAAAATTTTAAGTACCCAATCAGACATCTTTTATAAGAACATCAAAGAAAAAAAAGAATTTGGATCTTTATTCATTGAACTATCAACTCGCAGGAGGTTCAGAATAAATGGCACAGCAAAAATCGATAAAAAAACTATAGAAGTTTTAATACAAGAATCTTACGCAAATTGTCCCAAATACATTCAACAAAGAGTACTAAATCTCCCTAATCATTTTGAGCCATTAAATACAGCTATTAGAAAAGGGATAACATTAAATCCATCTATTAAAGATTGGATTAAGCAAGCTGATACTTTTTTTATTGGTAGTAAAAGTAATGACAACAAATTAGACGCTTCACATAGAGGAGGGAATAAAGGCTTTATTGAAATTACAGCTAATACTTTAAAAATACCTGATTATAAAGGAAACAGTATGTATAACACATTGGGTAATATACACCAAACTTCAAAAGCTGGTATCTTATTTATTGATTTTGAAAAAGGAAATACATTACAATTAACTGGTACTTCAAGTATTTTATTTGATCAAAACTCAAATAATGATTCATTAAAGACGGGAGGAACAGGAAGGTATTTATTATTCACAGCTAAAGAATGGATTATTACAAAAAACCATCATCAGATAAATTGGAAATTTTTAAGTAATTCCCCTTTTAACCCTTCGAATGAAAAATCATAAAAAATACATGAATCAATGTATCTTATTGGCGAAAAAGGCGCTAGTAAATGGAAACCCACCTGTTGGTGCTATATTAGTATTAAATGATACAGTTATTGGAGAAGGTATAGAGGCGGGTAAAAGTTCAGGAGACTTAACAAATCATGCAGAAATTTTAGCCATTAAAGATGCTTTGAAAAGAGGATATGAAAAGGGTTTACATCTTGCTAAAATGTACACAACACATGAACCATGTATAATGTGTTCGTACTTAATCCGGCACCACAAAATAAACCATATCATATATGGAATTACCGTTGATTATATTGGAGGGTTCACATCAGAATATAATATCCTGGCCACAGAAAAAGTACCCAAATGGGGAAATGGTCCTGAAATATTAGGTGGCATTTGCAAATCAGCATGTGAAGATTTAACTAAACAATTTCATAATGTACATTAACTGCCATTAAATAACGTTCTATCAATAAACAAGGTTTTATAATACCAAGAGCTTATCATAAACTACTTTTTTGGCTAATAATGTTTGGCTAATTCCTCTTGCTAGGACAAACAAAGTCATGGCCAACCACAACCCGTGATTTCCCCAATCCCAATAATCAACCAATAAATAATAAGATGGGACAAAGATAATGAAGGTTGAAAAAAGCATGGTGTTTCGCATTGCTTTTGATGAAGTTAATCCAATGTATATTCCATCCCATACAAAAGGAACAACACTAAGCACAGGAAAAACAACTAACCAGATCAAATAATCTAAGGCTAATTCAACAACCTCCGTTTGGTCTGTCAAACCTTCTAAAATGTTTCTGCCAAAAACCAAGTAAACCAAAGAATAGGTAAGCCCTAATCCAAATCCCCAATAGAAACATAAGCGTACTGCCTTCCTAAATTTTAAGTTATCCTTAGCTCCAAAATATTTTCCACTAATCGATTCTGCGGCAAAAGCAAAACCATCTATTCCATAAGCTGCTATTGTTATAAATTCTAATAACAGAATATTCGCTGCCCCAATGGTATCTCCTTCTTTGACAGACATTACTTTAAAAAATGATAACGAAAAAATTAAACACAACGTTCTAATAAGAATATCTGAATTAACCAGCAGAAATTTTTTAATGGCAGTCATCTCAAAAATGTTTTGAAATGCTTCTCGAATTAGGTCTTTTCTATAATAGAGGATGAACAAAATCACTGCTAAACCAAAACCTGTGTATTGTGCTATTAACGTTCCATAAGCGACTCCTGCTGTTTCCATGGACAAATACACTACAAAATAATAGCTAATTAAGACGTTTAGTACATTTACGGCAATGGTTACCACCATAGCCATGGTAGCGTTTTGTTTGCCTAAAAACCAACCAATAAAAGCATACAACCCGAGTGTAGCTGGAGCTGCATAAATTCTAATGTCAAAATAGGTTGTCGTTTGCTCATTTACGGCTTCATTCGAATCAATAAGATACAAGGACAGTTGTAGTAATATATCTTTAAAAAGGAACAAAAGTACAGCCCCAGCAAAAGCAATAATTAATCCTCTAAACAATAATCGATAAGATTCATTTATATCGCCTCGGCCAACTTCCTGAGCAGTCATACCTGTAATTCCCATACGCAAAAATCCAAATGCCCAATAAATGAAGTTAAATATCATTACGCCAAAACCTATGGACAAAATATATGATTTGTCATTTAAATGTCCCATTAATGCAACATCTACAAAACTTAGCATTGGCACTGATAAATTTGCCAAAATATTCGGAACTGCTAATTTTAAAATTTCTTTATTCAATGATATTCAGAATTTTACACGGTTATCATTTAAGTTGAGTTTTTCTAAATATAGCTTTTTACAGCCTAAAAAATTGTTTTTATGGGTTAGAAATTGAGAATAGTCTAATATATGTCATAACATCGTATTAAAATTACTATCTTCATCGTTGACATTTGCACTAACACTATGAGAAACATACTATTAATACTGGTTGGCTCTTTCTTTTTTTTGTCATGTACTAATAATAAAAATAGTACAGAAGCATCAAGAGAGAATACTGATTGGGAAAAATTTAAATTAAAAGGAGATGTAAAATCGTTTAGAGAAGTGAAATTTTTAGCTGTAGATAATTTCAGCATTATTTCTGGTGGAGAACGGATAAAACACATTTACAACAAAGAGGTACTTTTTAATTTAGATGGCAACAAAATTGAAAAAAACGATTACATTCCTGATGGAACGCTTGCAAACAGAACTGTTTATCTGTACAAACAAGACCAATTAGTTGAGTATAATAACTATGACTCTCAGGGCATGCTTTTTGGCACTGGTAAATATGAAACCAATGATGATGGTCAAGTATCCAGGTTAAATTACAAAACAAATGACGGGAGGTATAACTGGTCTGAATCTTATCAGTACGATGGCCATGGTAATCTTGTAGAAGTAAAGCGTTTTAAAACTGAGGCTGTAATTGACACAAAAGAGCTTTACTCATTTGATGAAAAAGGAAATACAAAAGAATCTGAATTTTACAGGGACAGTAAACTCATTTCCAAAAACAATTACAATTATGATGCAGAGGGCAACTTCAATGAGTTACGTTTTGGAGAATCTGCTGTTTATACCTACAAGTATAATTATGATTCAAAAGGAAATTGGATAAAAAAGATTGTTTTTGAAGACAATAACCCGAGTGGAATTTTAGTAAGAGAGATTGAGTATTTTAATTAAGTTAATTCCTCTTTAACTAAAGCTGAGATCATTTTTCCATCTGCTTTTCCTTTCAATTTACCCATAACTGGCCCCATTACTTTACCCATATCTTGTGGTCCTGCTGCTCCAACTTGTGCTATAGTATCTTGAACCACTTTGCGCACTTCATCTTCTCCCATTTGCGCAGGCAAATAAACGGTTAATACTTCTATTTGAAAATCTTCGTCTTTGGCCAAGTCCTCTCGATTTTGTTCTTTAAAAATTGCAGAAGCATCTTTTCTTTGCTTTACTAATTTTTGAATTATTGTTAATCCTACTTCATCAGAAACTTCACCACTACCATCTTTAGTTCCTTCTAATAGTAAAGCTGCCTTAACCGCTCTTAAAGCTTCTAACTTATCTTTTTCTCTAGCCAGCATTGCTGCCTTAATATCTGCGTTTATTTGTTCTGTTAAATTCATTGTTCTTGGTTTTAGTTCTTACAACCATTCTTTGACTGCTCCTAAAATAGTTGTATCCTGCTAATAAAAAAGTCGCTTCAAAATTACTAAGAAGCGACTAGAAAATTAAATAAAATACTAACTACCTCATTTTATTTAGTCAACATTATCGTGTAAAAAAGAATTATCATCATTTAATTTAGGTTTCCCTTCCTCATCATCTGATAATGTAAACCTTGAAATCGGGTTTTCTGACGAATGTGGAACTTCATCCAAATTAATTTTTCTTCTTTTATATGCTGGTTCATTCTCCAAATCATTTATTCCTGAAGGTGTTTTCATTTTCATGCCTAACTCCTTTATTTTCATAATTCTTTCTTGAGAACGTTTTAACTGCTCTTCATCTGGAATCCTGTTTGTATATACAGGACCTTCTTCTTCCGTTTCATCTGTTGATGTAAGCTCCTTTTCCTCAAAAGTGATTTCATCGTTTGGCTCTTCTGTATTTTCAGGAGTAAAATCATTTGTTTCTGCAGTAAATTCATCTGTAGAATCATCATCATTTAAATTCCACACAATTGTTTCAGCATCTTCAGATGACGTTTCTTGTTCAGGTGATTCAGCACTAAATTCTTCAGCTACTTCTTCGGTTGTATCTTCTACCGAACTTGGTGTAAAACCTGTCATTTCGCTTGTGTCGTTAGCTTCAATCTCTCCATCGTTTACTTCGCTCCAATTCCAGTTCGTAGTTTCTGCCTCTGTTTCAACTGTAGGCTCCTCGCTATTTTCAGAAATTGCTTCAACTTCCTCCTCGCTATCTTCTAAATTAAAAACTACTTTTTCTTCTATTTCTTCTTCAACTACTGGTGTAGAAGTTTCAAAGTTTAAAGTTGGTTGCTCTTCAACATCAGTTATTAATGTTGGTTCTTCTAATTCATTCGTCACTTCTTCTGTTAATTTCTCTTCAACTTCTTCTTCGAGAACTTGTGTAATATTAGTGGGAACGTCTTCATCTAATCCAAAAACTTTTTTTTCTGGTTTCTTTCCAAACTCAAAGTTATCGCTATCACTTTCTCCAAAACCTGTTGCAATAACTGTAACAGAAACTTTATCTCCTAATGTCTCATCTGTTCCATTTCCCCAAATTAACTCGGCTGTATAGCCTGCTTCATTTTGTATGTAATCTGTAATTTCATCAATCTCATCCATCGTAATTTCATCATTACCAGATGTAACGTTTAACAATATGAAATTAGCCCCTTTAATTTCATTGTCGTTTAACAATGGTGATGACAATGCTTTCGTAACAGCCTCTATAGATCTATTTTCTCCCTCTCCTTCAGCAGATCCCATAATCGCTGTTCCTCCATCCTTCATTACCGTTTTAACATCTTCAAAATCAACATTGATATAGCCTGCAACAGTAATAATCTCTGCTATTCCTTTTGCTGCAGTTGTTAATATGTCATCTGCTTTTGAAAAAGCTTCACCCATTTTAAGGTTCCCATGCATCATTCTTAGCTTATCATTATTTATTACTAATAATGTATCTACATGCTTTTTAAGTTCTGCTAATCCCTCATCTGCTTGTTGTTTTCTTCTTCTTCCTTCAAAAGAGAATGGAATGGTAACAATTCCTACCGTTAGAATACCTAAGTCTCTTGCAGCTTCAGCGATAACAGGTGCAGCCCCAGAACCTGTTCCTCCACCCATTCCTGCAGTGATGAAAACCATTTTTGTATTTGTCTCTAAAATACCTTTAATGTTCTCAATGTCCTCTATTGCCGCATTTTTCCCAACTTCAGGGTTTGCTCCTGCTCCTAAACCTTCTGTTAGGGTTGTTCCTAATTGAATTTTATTAGGAATAGGGCTTTGTTCCAATGCCTGTGCATCAGTATTACAGATGACAAAATCTACTCCGGTAATTCCTTGATCATACATGTGATTTACAGCATTACTGCCTCCTCCACCTACACCAAATACTTTAATTATTGATGCTTGATCTTTTGGTAAGTCAAATTTCATAATATGGGGCTTTAATTTATTGTTTATAATTGTTAGTGTATCATTTTTAGTCCTCTAAAAACAATACCACAACATTTTATTTATATTAATTAGCTATCCTAAAAGAATAACTAAACCATTTACTATCCTTCGTTGTCTTCAAAAAATTTCTGTCCAACATCCATCACTTTTTTAAAGAAACCGCCTTTCTCCTTTTTTGAATGACCAACAACGTCTCCTGTATTTGATGAATTTTTATGTTCTAATGTGTCGAATCCTTTAATAACTAAACCAACACCTGTAGCATACATTGGGCTCGTCATCTCTTCTGAATTTCCTTTAGCCAAATGCTCATTTGGATAACCTATTCGGGTATCCATCCCTGTTACATATTCTAACAATTGAGAAATATGTTTTAGCTGAGAACCACCACCTGTTACAACAATACCACAAATAAGTTTGTTTTCGTAGCCAGAGTTTTTAATCTCATAATAGATATTCTCAATAACTTCTTCCATTCTTGCTTGAATGATTTGAGCTAAGGTTTTTAATGATATTTCTTTAGGGTCTCTTCCTCTTAACCCAGGTATTGAAACGATTTCATTCTCTTTACTTTCGCTAGCTAAAGCTGAACCAAACTTAATTTTCAGCAGCTCCGCCTGATTTTTTATGATTCCACATCCCTCTTTAATGTCTTCAGTAATTGCATTACCCCCAAAAGGGATTACAGCCGTATGTCTTATAATACCATCCTGAAAAATCGCAATATCCGTTGTTCCCCCTCCTATATCCACTAAAGCAACTCCTGCTTCTTTTTCTTCATCACTTAAAACTGCTTCAGATGATGCTAATGGTTCTAAAATTAAATCTTCAACTTCCAACCCCGCTTTATGTACACATTTAAAAATATTCTTTGCGGCAGCTATTTGACCTGTAATAATATGAAAGTTAGCCTCTAAACGAACTCCCGCCATTCCAATTGGGTCTTTGATCCCTTGTTCATTATCAATAATGTATTCCTGAGGTAAAACATGAATAATTTCTTCACCAGGAAGCATTACCAATTTGTACATGTCATCAATTAATGCATTAATATCTTGCTGACTAATTTCGTCATCAACATTATGCCTTACTTTAATTCCTCTGTGTTGTAAACTTTTAATGTGTTGTCCCGCAATCCCAACATTAACAACTTTAATGTCCACACCAGATTTGTTTTCAGCATCCTCAACGGCTGTCTTTATAGATTGAACGGTTTTGTCTATATTAGATACTACTCCTCGAGAGACTCCAATAGACTCAGATTTTCCCATCCCTAAAACTTCTAACTTACCGTGTTCGTTTTTACGACCAACAATAACAACAATTTTAGTTGTTCCAATGTCTAACCCTACTACTATTTCTGATGCTGTGCCTTCCATTTTAGTTATATCTTTTTGTACAGACTACTTGATTTTTATACTTCAGATTAATTTCAGAATACTCATTCCATCCTGTTTTGTTTAATCCTTTTTTATAAAAAATCATCAATTTTTCAAATTTACCTTCTAGATTATCTACCCCTCCCAATACAATTTTATGATTTCCTACCTTTGGTACGAGTTCGAAGTCAGACACTTTATTAACATCTATTTGTTCAATTTGAGCCTTCCAGAACTCTGATTTATCTATATAATCAGCGATTTTATAAATATCATCTAACAGTGTTTTCTGGGCTAAAGAGTCATTTAGATTGTTGTAATTAAATCGATACCGTTTCCCAAAAGGCTCATTTAGGTTTCCGTTAACCACCAATAATCTCGCAGTATATTTGCCTGACAAAGGCATTAAGTTTCCTTTCTCATCTATATAATAACTTTCATTTTTAGAAAATATGCGAACAATTGGTCTTCGTTGTTTTACATTAACGATTAATTTTCCATCAACTGTTTTATAAACCTGAACATCTTTTATAGAGTGATTGCTATTCAGTTTTTTCTCAAGATTAGTAACATTAAAATGATTTAAGAATAAGGTTCCTGTATCATTATTGGGTAAAATTTGAGATAATATGTCCTCTTCATTGATAAACCTATTCTCAGTTTCATAATCAATGCTAATAATTGGCTTCGAAAAATTAGTTTTTTGTTGTGAAATATTGACAAACCCTAACGTTGCAACTGTTGCTGAGAGAACAACAACCCAAATTGATATGGTAAGTACTTTATTCATTGTACTTTTTCTAGTCTTTTGGTTAATTGTTCTTTAATTGGTTGTACGAAAACATCGATATCTCCAGCTCCAAGTGTTAATAGCACTTCAATGTCTTTTTCTAATAAAAAATCAAGCAACTCTTCTTTAGCAACTACAGATTTATCTTTAATGGTTACTTTATTTGCAATAATTTCGGATGTAACTCCTTCTATTGGGAGTTCTCTTGCTGGATAAATATCCATTAGGATAAGCTCATCTAATTGTGAAAGACTGGTTGCAAATTCATCTACAAAATCTCTTGTTCTACTATATAAGTGTGGTTGAAATATTCCTGTAATTTTTTTACCTGGATAAAGTTCATTGGCTGATTTAATGCACATTTCTAATTCTGAAGGGTGGTGCGCATAATCATCAATGTAAACCATTTGGTTCGTTTTAATGTGCGTTTCAAATCTTCTGTGAACACCTTTATAACTAACCAAGGCCTCTTTAATCTTCGACTTATCTATTCCTAATTTATTAGCAATAGCAAATGCTCCAATAGCATTTTCTACATTGTGTATTCCTGGCAATCCAATTGTAATATTAGAAGTTATTGATGATTCGCAATTAATATCTACACAATAATTACCATCTTGAATAATAACGTTTGATGAGGCTGTATCTGCTGATCCTGAAACAGCATAGGTTGAACATTCAATATCTGAACGATCACTTAAGACCTCAACATATTCTTGTTTGGTAATCAACTTTCCGTTTGGTTTAATCTTGTTTACAAATTCTTGGTAAGAATTCTTCATTTCATTTTTATCTCCATAAACATCTAAATGATCTGCATCTAATGAGGTAACCAAAGCAATATCCGGTGATAGCGTTAAAAATGAACGGTCAAATTCATCTGCCTCAACAACAACTACCTCTGCATTCTCATTTAATAACAAGTTTGAGTTAAAATTCAAACTTATTCCTCCTAAAAAAGCAATACAAGGAACGTTACACTCATTCATAATGTGAGCAATTATTGAGGATGTAGTTGTTTTCCCATGTGTTCCTGCTATCGCAATTGTAAAGTAATTTTGGCTAATCAAGCCTAATACTTCAGACCTCTTATACAATTCGATTCCCTGTTCCTTTAAATACTCAAATTCTGCATTGTTATCAGGAATGGCAGGAGTATAAACAACCAAAGTTCCTTCAGTCTGTTGTTTTATTGATTCAGGAATTTGATTGATGTTTTCTGAATAATGAATACTAATTCCCTCAGTTTCTAATTGCGTTGTTAAAACCGTTTTTGTTTTATCATAACCAGACACTTCACAGTCTAATGAATTGAAATAGCGCGCAATTGCACTCATCCCAATACCTCCGACACCTAAAAAATAAACGGTATGTAAGTTTTTAATATCCATTATCGGTTAATCAGTTTTATTACTTCATCTGCTATAATATTAGCAGAATTGGTGAATGCTAATTTGGCAACATTAACCGACATTTTTTGTTGTTCTTGCTCGTTAGCAACTAAGGCAATTAAAGTGGGTATTAGTTTTTCTTGTGCTTCTACATCTTTTACTAATAATGCAGCATTATGATTGACTAAAGCCATGGCATTTTTAGTTTGATGATCTTCCGCTGCACTTGGTAATGGCACAAAAATGGATGGTTTTGCAGCTATGCTTAATTCAGAAACCGACATCGCTCCAGCTCTTGATATCACCACGTCTGCAACGGCATAAGCATAATCCATTTTACTTATAAAAGGCATTGTCCTTATTCCTTTTCCTTCATATTCTGACACTGCCTTAGCAGCTTCATCCACGTATAATTTTCCAGTTTGCCATACCAACTGAATATCGTTTTTTGCAATCTCTTCTATCCCTGCATCAATGGCATGGTTAATTGTTCTAGCTCCTAAACTTCCACCAACAACCAGTACTGTTTTTTTGTTTTCATCTAACCCAAAATGTTCTATTCCTCTTGCTCTTTTTGCTTCTAAATTTTTGATGTCTTGACGAACTGGGTTTCCGGTTAGCATTAATTTTTCTTTTGGAAAAAATCGATCCATATTATCATAAGCAACACACAATTTTTGAACTTTATTTGCTAATAGCTTATTGGTAATCCCTGGATAAGAATTTTGTTCTTGAACTAAGGCTGGAACTCCTTGTTTTGTCGCTGCTTTTAATAATGGCCCACTTGCGTACCCTCCAACTCCAACAACTACATCTGGTTTAAAGTCTTTAACAATTTTTTTTGCTTTTCGCATGCTTGCCAATAACTTAAAAGGAAATTTTAGGTTCTGTAATGTGAGCCTTCTCTGTAACCCCATTATTGGTAACCCAATAATCTCATATCCTGCGGCAGGAACTTTTTCCATTTCCATACGCCCTAAAGCACCAACAAAAAGAATTTTAGTGTCTGGATATTTTTCCTTTATTGCATTTGCAATAGCAATAGCTGGGAAAATATGTCCTCCCGTTCCTCCTCCACTTACAATGACTTTAAACTGCGGCATTTACTTTTTTCTGTTTTATAGTTGAATTTGACTTTCTACTTACGCTCAATATAATTCCGATTGCCAAACAAGTAAACCATATGGATGTTCCTCCCATGCTAACCAAAGGTAATGGTTGCCCAGTAACTGGGAACAAGTTTACAGCAACGGCCATGTTTATCATTGCTTGAAATACCAAACTAAATGATAATCCAACAGCAAGAAAAGTTCCATATGTTTTCTCCGATTTCTGGGCAATTTTAATTCCCCGATAAAACAAAATAAGGTATAAAATGATAACCGAAAAACCTCCAGCCAAACCGTATTCCTCAATTACAATAGCATAAATAAAATCTGAATAGGGGTGTGGTAAAAAATTTCGTTGTGTACTTCCTCCTGGACCTTTCCCGATAACTCCTCCTGTAGCAATTGCAATTTTTGCCTGATCGGCTTGATAATTCCCTTCACTGTCTCCTTCAGAAAAAGATTCTATTCGGCTTACCCATGTATCTAACCGAGGCAATAAATTGGGTTTTGCTTTGGCGATTAGTAGCATTAACATCAATGAACCTAATCCTATTCCTATTAATGACAAAATATATTTAATGTTCACTCTACCGATAAACATTATGATAAGGCTGGTGGTAAATAACATGGCTGCTGTGGAAAAGTTTGCTGGAAGAATTAATCCGCAGACTAATAATACTGGTACCATAATGGGCAAAAAAGCAGATTTAAAATCCTTTATATTATCCTGCTTTTTATAAAGTAATCTCGCTAAATACATAATTAACGCCAGTTTAGCCAAATCGGATGTTTGAAAAGTTTGGTTAATCACCGGAATGACTAACCACCTACTAGCATCGTTAATATTGGACCCAAATATTAATGTTATTGCAAGTAATGGAATGGATACAAATAAGGCTATTTGAGATATTCGGGAATAGTATTTATAATTTAAGTTATGGGCTGCTAACATGAGCCCAAAGCCAACCACCAAGATAATGGTATGCTTAATAAGGTAGTACATTGTATCTCCACCTTTGTATTTATATGCCAATGTAACTATTGAGCTATATACCGCCAATACCGACAAAATGGCCAGCAGAAAAACCACTAACCATACTATCCTATCTCCTTTTATGTATTTCTCTACAAATGACATTTATTTTAAGTCACTAATACCTCTATAATTCCACCAACAGTTTTTTCATCCTCTTTGGGAATGCATATTACTTCTTTACTTAATGCTGTTCCTAAAATGGCCAGTCTCACACCTTCTTCAAGACTTCCTGCGGCAATTAGCAACACACTCACATTCTTTAATTTGGAAAGTGCTGCATTCACATTTTTACTAATAATAATAACTTGATCTACACATTTTCCAATACTATCCCCTCCTTTCGCTAAAAATTCATCCAAGTGACTTTCATCAATAATTATAGCACATCTCTCTAATCGAGTAAATTGTTCAATCACTTGGTCTACTGTGGAATAGTAGAATTTTTGGTCTAATATGTTAATCAGCTCTTTCATCTATAAAGCTTTTACTGCTCTTTTAAATTGATGCCCTCGATCTTCATAGTTATCAAATAAATCGAAGCTAGCACAAGCTGGAGATAACAGCACTGTATCTCCTTTTTGGCTTAATCGATATGCCATGTTCACCGCGTCTTGAGCAGTTTCTGTATCAACGATATCCTCTATAAGATCTTCAAAAGCCTCGTGGATTTTTTTATTGTCTTTCCCTAAACAAACAATTGCCTTAACCTTATCGGTAACCAATTCAGCCAACATTTCATAGTCATTTCCTTTGTCTACTCCTCCAACTATCCAAACTACTGGATGCTGAAAACTTTCCAAGGCATACCATGTAGAATTTACATTGGTTGCTTTTGAATCATTAACAAAGGTAATTCCATGAACTTTCCCCACTTCTTCCAAGCGGTGTTCAACATTCTGAAAATCAGATAGACTCTCTCTGATTATCTCTTTTTTAAGGTCGAGCACTCTTCCTGCAATTCCTGATGCCATTGAATTGTACAAGTTGTGCTTTCCCTGTAGTGCTAATTCTGTAATTTTCATCTTAAATAATTTATTATTAGTGTTTATAATTAAATCCTCTTTATTTATATATCCTCCATTGGAGGTAACTGTTTTTATACTGAATGGGCGTTTTTGCCCTTTATAGTTTCCATTCTCTATTCCTTTTTTTACTACTTGATCATCATAGCAATAGATAATTTCATTGTATTCTGTCTGATTTTGAAGAATTCTAAATTTTGAATCAACATAATTCTCAAACTTCTCATCATATCTATCCAAATGATCTGGTGTGATGTTCAAAATCATCGCGATATCTACTTTAAAATCCACCATCCCATCTAACTGAAAACTGCTCAACTCCAACACGTAAAATCCTCTATCATCTTCTGCTACTTGTTTGGCCAAACTGTCTCCAATATTCCCTGCTAAACCAACATTTAATCCCGCTTTTTTCAGCATGTGAAATGTTAATAGTGCGGTAGTTGTTTTGCCATTGCTTCCTGTTATTCCTATAATTTTTGCATTGGTATATCTCCCAGCAAATTCTATTTCAGAAATCACCTGAATTCCTTTTTCTTTGATTTTTAAAATCAAAGGAACTGTATCAGGTATTCCAGGACTCTTAATCACTTCAGTTGCATTCAGAATTTTCGATTCTGTATGCTTTCCATCTTCCCATTCAACATCAATATTTTTAAGAACACTTTTGTACCTGTCTTTTATCTCTCCTCTATCAGAAACAAATACCTCAAACCCTTTTTTTTTCGCCAAAATAGCCGCTCCTACACCACTTTCTCCTCCACCTAAAATGACGAGTCTTTTACTCATTTTACCTCAGTTTTAGGGTTACAAATGTTAACAGCGCCAACATTATTCCTACAATCCAAAACCTTGATACAATCTTTGCTTCATGCATATTTTTCTTTTGAAAATGATGATGCAATGGAGCCATCAGAAACACTCTTCTTCCTTCTCCATATTTCTTTTTTGTGTATTTGAAATACCCTACCTGAATCACAACAGATAAATTCTCAATCAAAAAGACCCCACATAAAAGAGGAATCAATAATTCTTTTCTGACAGCTAATGCAAATACAGCTATGATTCCTCCTAAGGCTAAACTCCCTGTATCACCCATGAATACTTGGGCTGGGTAAGAGTTGTACCATAAAAACCCAATACAACCTCCAACAAATGCTGCTATAAATATTACTAACTCGCCAGATTCTGGGATGTACATGATGTTAAGGTAATCGGCAAAAACAGTGTTCCCTGATACATAAGCGAAAACGGCCAACGTAATTCCAATTATAGCTGATGTTCCTGTAGCCAAGCCATCAAGCCCATCTGTCATATTAGCACCATTTGATACCGCTGTGATAATGATGATTACAATTAAAATAAAAACTATTCCACCGAGTAAATAGGCATATTTCCCAGCCCAACTGGTTAAAGCGGCATAGTCAAACTCATTATTTTTAACAAATGGTATAGTCGTAATGGTTGATTTTGTATCTTCCCAAGTATAATTTTCTTCTGATTCTAACAGTTGGTCATTTAGAATTTCAACGCTTTTATGAGTTGGTGCATCTTCTGTAAACGTTTTTTGTTTCACAACAACCCCATCATTGAAATAAAGAATTGATCCTACTATTATTCCAACAACAACTTGTCCCATTATTTTAAACCTCCCCGCTAATCCTTCCTTATTCTTTTTGAAGACTTTAATGTAATCATCGATAAACCCAATTATTCCTAACAGAATGGTTGAGACAATCATCAAAATAATGTAGATGTTATCGAGCTTCGCAAATAGTAATGTTGGGATTAAAATGGCAGCCAAAATAATTAACCCACCCATTGTAGGTGTTCCTTGTTTTTCAATTTGGCCTTGTAACCCTAAGTCTCTTACAATTTCCCCAACCTGCATCAACTGCAATCGTTGGATAATTCTCTTCCCAATTACCATTGATATGATAAGTGAGCCAATTAATGCAAAAGCAGCTCTAAATGTAATGTACTGAAACACTCCTGCTCCAGGAATATCTAACTCTTGTAGGTATGTAAATAAATAATACAGCATTAGTTTTTCATTATATCAAATGTTTCTTCTAAAATTTTCATATCGTCAAATGGTAATTTTTCACCATTTATTTCCTGGTATTTTTCATGACCTTTCCCGGCAACTAAAATGATGTCTCCATCGTTTGCCAATGAGCAAGCGGTTCGAATTGCTTCTTCTCTATTTACAATCGCAAGTACTTTTTTAAAGTGAAGTCCATCTACCCCCTGTCTCATGTCCTTAATTATTTCATCTGGATTTTCTGATCTTGGGTTGTCTGAGGTAAGGATAATCTTATCACTCAAATCACATGCTATTTTTGCCATTACTGGTCTCTTTTCTTTGTCTCTATCCCCACCACAACCAACAAGGGTTATTAATTGTTCATTTCCTGTTCTGATGTCATTGATTGTCTTTAGTACATTCTTTAAAGCATCAGGGGTATGCGCATAATCTACAATTCCAGCTATATTGTTAGGTGACTTTACATACTGGAATCTACCATCAACAGAAATAAGGTTACTTATCGCTGTAAGTACATTCAATTTTTCTTGTCCTAATAAAACGGCCGTTGAGTAAATAGCCAAAAGATTGTACGCGTTAAACTGCCCTATTAATTTTGTCCAAACTTCACTTCCATCAATGTTTAACTGCATTCCTGAAAAATCACTTTCGATTACTTTGCAACTGTAGTCAGACATACTTTTTAATGCATAAGTGACTTTTTTTGCTTTGGTATTTTGCATCATTACCATCCCATTCTTATCATCTTTATTCACCAATGCAAAAGCATCTTCATTTAAACAATCGAAGAAAAATTTCTTTGCTTTTAAATACTCATCAAAAGTTTTGTGGTAATCTAAATGATCATGGGTAATGTTTGTAAATACAGCTCCAGTAAAGTCGAGACCAGCAATTCTATTTTGGTGAATAGCATGAGAACTCACTTCCATAAAACAATACTCACAATCCTCGGAAATCATATATCTCAACAATGCATTTAATTGAATCGCATCAGGGGTAGTATGGGTAGCTGAAATTTCTTCTACTCCTATTTTATTTACTACGGTAGAAAGTAATCCCGATTTACAACCTAATTGTGTGTATAAATCATGAAGCAAAGTTGCCGTTGTCGTTTTCCCATTTGTTCCTGTTATACCAACCAGCTTAATTTCTGAAGCAGGGTTATCATAAAAATTAGCTGCTATCACTCCTAAAGCTGCACTACTATTTTGTACTTTAATATAAGTCACTTCTTCATTAATCTCTTCTGGAAACTTCTCACAAACAATGGCAATCGCGCCATCTGTAATCCCTTTTTTTATAAATTGATGGCCATCAACCTGAGTTCCCGAAACGGCAATAAAAAGACTAAACTTTTCTATCTCTCTTGAATCGAAGCATATCTTCTCTATAGCAACTTGTGTAGATCCAAGTACCTCTTCTATTCCTGCTTTGTATATTATGTCCTTTAATAATTTCAAACCAACTCTAATGTTATTTTCTCTCCTTTAATTAATTTTTCTCCTGGTAAAATGGATTGTGTTTTAACTACCCCGTTCCCAGTAAAACGAACTCTCATTCCTTGATTTTCTAATATGTATAAGGCATCTTTAATGCTCATACCTGTTACATCAGGAACATATATTTCAGGGATTTTCTTTTTATAAACTTTAACCTCTTTGTCGCTCGTACTTATTTTTGCCCATTTTGGATTTACACCGTCATGAGAAGTTTTGATATCTAATTCTGAATAAACTTTAGAGAGATCATTATAATATCCATCCTTTGCATAAGGAATTCTTGAAAGAGCAAAATGCTCTTTAGTATCTAACTCATCATGAATTTGAATGCTATTCGCGTAAACTTTATCTGCAACTTCTTTAAAAATTGGTCCTGCAACTAAATTCCCGTAATACACATTTTGTGTTGGTGCATTTACTACAACAATGCAAGTGTATTTAGGGTTGTCTGCTGGAAAATACCCTACAAAAGAAGCTTGATGGCTCACTTTTGAATCGTATTTATATCCATATTTTGCATTTGCTATCTGGGCCGTTCCAGTTTTTCCCGCAATTTTATACCTGCTATTTTTTAGATTTTTGGCAGTCCCTGATTCAACAACTCCTTCCAACATCTCTTTCGCCATTTTAATCGTTTTTTTGGAACAGATAGAATTATTAATTACTTCCGTATCATAATGTTTTACTAATGTTCCACTTTGACGAACTTCCTTTACAAATCTTGGTTTCACCATTTTACCGTTATTGGCGATGGCATTGTAAAAAGTTAAGATTTGTAACGGTGTCATTTGTACTTCATAGCCAATGGACATCATTGGAATTGAAACTCCAGACCAATACTCATTATCAGTACTTTTAATTAAAGGGGAACCTTCTCCAGCAATTTCTATCCCCAATTTTTTATTCAGATCCATTTTATAAAGCCTATCCACAAATTCTTGAGGCTTAGCTGAATAAACCCTGTTTATTTCCTTAGATATTCCCACATTTGAAGACTTGATAAATGATTCTTTGATGGATATTTTGCCGTAACCTCCGATATGGGAATCACGCATGGTTAAATCATAGAATTTAGTGGTCCCATTTTCTGTATCCACCATATCATCTAAATCAAGGTAACCATCTTCGAAAGCGGCCATTAATGAGGCTAACTTAAATGTCGATCCAGGCTCAGTACTTTCCCCAACTACATAGTTATAACTTTCGTAATACGTTCCTTTTTTATTTCTTTTAAGGTTGGCTATTGCTTTTATATCCCCTGTTGAAACTTCCATTAATGCCACACAGCCATGATCTGCCTGATGCGTTTCCAACTGATTTAACAATGCACTTTCTGCAACATCCTGAATGTTCACATCTATGGTGGTATAGATGTCACTTCCATCTTCAGACTCTCTTCCATTCTCTTCATTAATTGGCATCCAAATACCTCCAGCAATTTTTTGCATTAACTGCTGTCCTTTGACTCCACTCAACTCCTTACTATATGCCCCCTCTAAGCCAACTGGCTTACTTCCTTCTCGTTCATACCCAATGGTTCTGGCTGCTAATATTTTAAACGGACGAACTCGTTTATTTTGTTGTACACTTATAAAACCACCCTTGAATTTTCCTTTTCTAAAAATTGGAAATTCTTTAAGGAGTTTTAATTCAGTGAATTTTACATTTCTTCTGATCAGGTGATACCTTTTCCCTCCTGCTCGAGCCATTTTAAGCTCGGTTAGGTATTCAGACTTCGGTTTTTCCGGAAATAATCTTGACAGCTGATAAGCCAAAGAATCTACATTATCGTTAAAATACGTATCTGTTAATGCATCCGTATTGGCATCGAATCTTACTTCATACTTTGGAATTGAAGTTGCCAACAAACTTTCATCAGCTGCATAAATGTTTCCTCGAATGGCTTCAATTTCACGTAAATTTCGGGTAAGCGATTCTTCTTTAGCTCTCCATTTGTCGCCTTCGAAAATTGACAATTGCAGTTTTAAAGTTTGAAAAACAATGATTACTGCAAACAAGCAAATCATCCCGTATATCAGGTACACTCTTGAGAATATGATTTGCTTTTGTTCCATTAGTTATTCTTCGTTATTTTCTCCATATCAGTTTCATCAACTACTATTTTTGTCGGAGGAATAGTTGACTCATACACCTTAAGTGGGTCAGTTGCTTGAGCCACTTGTGACTGTTTACTTTTAAAATTTAAATCTGACTTTATGGTAATGTACTCTGACCTTAACTCCTTTACGTCATTCCCTGTCTTATGTAAATCCCGTACTATTTTCTCTGCATAATACCCGTTTCCTATGTAGAGAATTCCCAAAAAGGTTAAGAAAAATATGAAGGGTAGAAGTCCGACTACATTGTCTCTTGACAAGAAGTTTCCAGAAAATATATTCGCCAACGATTTCGAAACTTTACCAGCTTCTTTTTTCTTCTTTGGCTTTTCTTCTTTCTTAAATGTGTTCACTTACCCTTTCATAATTTCTCGGCTATCCGAAGTTTTGCGCTTCGTGCTCTGTTGTTGTTTTTAATTTCCTCCGCTGTAGGAAGAATTGGTTTTCTATTTATTTGCTTGAACTTCAATTGTGGATTTCCATAAAAATCCTTTTCCAATTCACCTTCAAACTTTCCCTTCTTAAAAAAATTCTTTACCAACCTATCTTCTAAAGAATGGTAGGTAATTACTGACAATCTCCCTCCGGTCTTTAACACTTCATGACTTTGTTCTAACATGTCTCTTAGTGCTCCTAACTCATCATTCACTTCTATTCTTAATGCCTGAAAAACCTGAGCTAAATATTTGTTTCTCAATTTTCCTGGCACACAGCCTTCAATTATTTCAATCAATTCTTGTGTCGTTTTTATTTTTCCTTCTTCTCTTCGGTTTATAATTTCAAAAACTACTTTTTGAGCATTTTTGACTTCTCCGTATTCTTTAAAAATTCTAACCAAATCCGCTTCTTCATAATCATTAATTATTTTCTCTGCTGTTAATTCCCCAGCTTGATTCATTCTCATGTCTAACGGACCTTCAAAACGAATCGAGAACCCTCTTTCTCCTTCATTAAACTGATGAGAGGAAACGCCTAAATCAGCTAATACACAATCCGCAGGAATAGCCTGATGGAATTTTAAAAAATTTTTCAAATAACGAAAGTTCTGTTTCACCAACTCAAACCGTTCATCTTTCAAATCATTCGCTTCAGCATCTTTATCCTGATCAAAACCAAACAGTTTTCCACCTTCACCCAACCTTTTTAATATCTCTTTAGAATGACCCCCTCCACCAAACGTGACATCAACACATATCTCATCATTCTTAATATTTAATCCATCAACCGACTCTTGTAACAATACAGGATTATGATATTCCATCTTCATCCTGATTATCTGAACCACCCATCACTTCTTCCGCCAAGTTTGCGAACTCATCTGGTTCATCAGTCAATAATTCGTTGTATGCTTTTTTATCCCAAACTTCAATTCTATTTCCATGAGCAAAAAGCACTACCTCTTTTTTCGCCCCAGCGTACGCCAATAATCTTTTCGGGAACAACATCCTTCCTGTTCCATCCAACCCTAACTCTGTTGCTCCACGGTAGAAATAGCGAATAAATTCTCTATTCTTCTTGACATACTGATTGAGTTTGTTCACTTCTGCACTAATGTATTCCCAATCATTTTTTGGATACAATACCAGACATTTTTCAAACCCTCGATTCATCACAAACCTCTCCTGAGCGGCTGGATCCAGCTGCTTTCTTAAACTGGACGGAAGCATTAGCCTTCCTTTGGCATCCAATTTACATTCGAATTCTCCGATAAAGTTTGTCATTGCAATCTGCTAATTGTCAAGTCTTTATTTAATTAATGGGTAAATATAGCTGAATTTTTACCACAATTTACCACTTTTTACCACTTTGTTGATAACTTTTAACGGAAATGGTTGAAAATTATTGCTATGACTGATAATTATAGGTGAATGAGTGTTGAAAAAAGATGGTTTTTGGAAGGAATTTTTAAATGTCTATTTTTGGCTTTTTATTAGCTGTAAATGAAGATTAATACCTCTGAATTTGTAATTAGCAATACCAAGCTATCCCTTTGTCCAAAGGCGGACAGAGCAGAATATGCTTTCATTGGTCGCTCTAATGTTGGGAAATCTTCCTTGATTAACTACATCACTGACAATAAAAAATTAGCCAAAACATCTGGTAGGCCGGGAAAAACACAATTAATCAATCATTTTATGATTAATGATGAGTTTTATTTTGTGGATTTACCGGGTTACGGATATGCCAAAACTTCGAAAAAAAATCGCCTTAAGTGGCAGGAGTTTATCGCTGAATATATTCTAAAAAGAGAAACCTTATTGAATTTGTTTGTGCTGATAGATTCGAGATTACCGGCCCAAACAATAGATTTAGATTTTATGGAATGGCTTGGTATTAAAGGGATTCCTTTCTCTATTGTTTTTACCAAGACGGATAAACTAACCAGCTCTAAGTTGAATAAAAACTTATTGGCTTATAAAAAAGAGATGCTCAAATACTGGGAAGAAATGCCTATTTCTTTTACCTCTTCTTCAACCGGAAAAACAGGCAAAGAAAACATTCTAAACTACATTGGAAGTATTAATGAAGGGTATAGTAAAAAATAATTGTTATTTATTTCTTGATAAACTTTTGACTAAAAATACCTCGTTTAAAAACTGCTCTTAAAATATAAACACCAGAGGATAAGTTTGTAACTTGAATCTCGCTATTAGAATTCAATTCCACTGAGACTTTTCTACCTGAAATATCAATAATTTCAATTGATTCTATTTCTTCTTCTGATTGAATATGGATAATATCTAAAACTGGATTAGGGTAAATAATAAAATTATTATTAAGATCTACCTGTTCTAAACCAACAGGGAATGAGTTAAATTTTAAAATAAAAGCGTCATCTCCAATACCATAAGAGGGCAAAATAGTGCTACCAGAATTAGGGTCAAAATCTCCACCTCCCCCTTTATAAGAACCATTTAATAACAGTTTGTCAAAATTATTTGTTGTAATATTTGCTGTATTTCCAACATCTCCACCAAAATATAAAGCCCACTTATGTAATCCATTAGTATCAACAGCATGTAAATATAACCTGTCAGTATACATTCCGGGCCATACAGCGTACGTTGACAAAACATCTACACCTGGTCCCACATCAAAATCTACTGACCCCTCATAAGCTCCTACAAAAAAAACATTACCTAAATTATCAAGTGTAACTCCCATTCCTCTATCATTATATGCACCTCCAATAGCATTTACCCATCTCAAATTGCCATCAGAATCCAAACTCACTTCAAAAATATCTTCTTCTCCTGAATTATATTTATTCAAGACAGAATTTGATGGATCAAAGTCAACAGCTGCACCTCCTGGTTGATTATTATAACCAAACCCTCCAACTATATAAACATTACCATTTTTATCGATTTCCATATCTGTTGCAAAGACACTAATAGCTGGGCCATTAAAATATTTTACCCATTGGAAGCTGGCATTAGTATCAATTTTCAAGACATAAACATCATAATTTCCATTAAGTGTATCTATCCCTGTACTAAAATCAAAATCTACATTTCCAGCAAATCCTCCAACTACATAAATATTTCCTAACCCATCATAAGACATGTTTGATGCATCATCCCCATCCCAATTACCATAACCATAAACCCAAATCAAATTCCCTAAGCTATCCAGTTTTTGAATGAAAGCATCAGTTAGTCCATTTGAAATTACATTACTCACTCCTGCTTTTGGGTCAAAATCTACCGTTGTGCTAAATACACCAGAAGTATAAATATTCATATTATCATCTACAAATATAGACGCCCCTTGATCATTGCCAGACCCACCCATTGAAGTAGCCCATAAAAAATTTCCATTAGAATCTAACTTTAAAATAAAATAATCTATATACTGAACTGCTACCATATTAAACACACCACTTCCAGGATCAAAGTCTAAAGTACCCCCATAACTACCCGTAAAATACAAGTTCCCATACTTATCTTCAGCTACATCCAAAATTACATTACCATAACCCCCATTTCCCCATGATTTACTCCATTTATAGTTACCATTAGCATCTAATCTTTGTACAAATGCATCACTTCCCCCAGAATTGGAATGCAAAGAGACCCCACTCTCTGGATCTAAATCTATTGAGGCAGTATAATCACCAAAAGATATAACATCGTTATTCTTTGCAATAAAGATATCCCTATACCAATCATGATCAGTAGATCCTATCGATTTTGCCCATTCCAGGTTTTGGGAAATAGCACAAATATTAAAAAGGCAAAATATAATTATACACACAAAACGCATACAGCTAAGTTAGTTATTTAAATACAATAAGTGTTGAGTACTTAACAGGTAGTAACTTTAACCTTCTGAATGGTAATATCTATTCAATAAACGGTAACCTTAAGCCACTTTCAAGCTACTAATTTTTGCTTTTTTAAACTTATTCTTGGCATACCTTAGTGTTACTTTATGGTCTTTTTGCTTTTCATCTGAAGGCAAATCAAACATTGCGTCCAACATAATAGCTTCACAGATAGAACGTAATCCTCTTGCTCCTAATTTATACTCTATTGCTTTTTCAACAATAAAATCAAGTACTCCTTTATCAAAGGAAAGTTTGATTTCATCCATTTCAAACAACTTAATGTATTGCTTGATAATAGAGTTTTTAGGCTCTGTTAAGATTCTTCTTAACGCAGTCTTATCCAGTGGGTTTAAATAAGATAATACAGGTAACCTACCTATTAATTCTGGGATTAAACCAAATGCTTTAATGTCTTGTGGTGAAATATATTGCAACAAGTTTTCTTTGTCAAACTCTTCTTTATCCGCAGGTTTAAACCCAATTGCCTGAGTTTGTAATCGATTGGCAATTTTTCTGGTAATCCCATCAAAAGCACCTCCGCAAACGAACAGTATATTTTTCGTTTCTAAAGCAATTAATTTCTGTTCTGGGTGTTTTCTTCCTCCTTGTGGCGGAACATTTACAACAGAACCTTCTAATAATTTTAAGAGCGCCTGCTGCACTCCTTCACCGCTTACATCTCTTGTAATTGAAGCATTATCACTCTTACGTGCAATTTTATCTATTTCATCAATAAAAACAATACCTCTTTGGGCAGCATCCACATCATAATCTGCAGCCTGTAGTAACCTTGAAAGAATGCTTTCTACGTCTTCCCCAACATAACCTGCTTCGGTTAAAATGGTGGCATCTGCTATACAGAAAGGAACATGTAGAATTTTAGCAATTGTTTTTGCCATTAATGTTTTACCTGTTCCTGTTTCTCCAACCAATAATATATTTGATTTCTCTATTTCAATTTCCTTATCCCCTTCTCCTTGTTGTTTTAATCTTTTATAGTGATTGTAAACAGCCACTGAAAGCACTTTTTTAGCATCATCTTGACCAATAACATACTCATCCAAATGAATCTTAATCTCTTTTGGTTTTAAGAGCTGTATTTGATCAGAAATATCTCTGTTTGCTTTCCCTGAAACTTCTTCCTTTACAATGTTTTGAGCCTGAGAAATACAATGATTACAGATATGACCGGTAACTCCAGCTATCATCACTTCTACCTCATTTTTTGCTCGTCCACAAAAGGAACACTTCACTTCTTGATTATCCATGGCACAAAGGTACAAAAAAGCATACAAATGCTTATAAATAAGAATTTTCAGTGAATTTTTAGGGTAAAAATTAAGCCGAAACCAATTTTTTACTTTTCACGATGTTTTCGATAAAATTATCAAACAAGTATCGTGAATCATGTGGCCCAGGTGATGCTTCAGGATGATATTGAACAGAAAACACATTTCTATCCTTTAAACGTAGTCCTGCCAATGTTCCATCATTCAAATGTTTATGTGTTACCTCCACATTTGAATTTTGTTCCGCTGATTCAACATCAACAACAAATCCATGATTTTGAGATGTGATTTCTCCTTTTCCTGTCTCCATGTTCATTACTGGATGGTTGCAGCCTCTATGTCCATTAAACATTTTAGAAGTCGATAGTCCACAGGAAATAGCTAATATTTGATGTCCTAAACAGATTCCAAAAACTGGTAACCCAGCATCTTTGATTTGTTTTACCGTTTCTATTTGCTGGTCCATTACTGAAGGATCTCCGGGTCCATTAGAAAGCATAAAACCATCTGGATTCCATGCCATCATCTCTTCTAATGATGCATCCATTGGAAATACTTGTAAATAACAATCTCTTTCTGCCAAGCATTTTAGGATACTTTTCTTTACTCCCAAATCTAAAACGGCTACTTTATGCGTAGCATTTTTATCACCAAAAAAGAAAGGTTCTTTTGTACATACCTTTGAGGAAAGCTCTAAGCCTTCCATTGAAGGAACTCCAGCTAATTTCTTTTTTAATTCTTCTACGTCAAAAACTTCTGAAGATATAATTGCATTCATAGCTCCTTTATCTCTTATATGACGAACAAGTTTACGTGTATCAATATCAGAAATTGCAACGATTTTATGCTTTTCAAAATATTCTTGGAGTGATGTATCTGCAAAATCACGAGAAAAAACATCAGAAAATTTCTTACAAACCAGGCCAGAAATATTAACATTTTCAGATTCAACTTCTTCGTTAGAAGTTCCATAATTACCAATATGAGCGGTAGTTGTAATCATAATTTGCCCATAGTAGGAAGGGTCTGTAAAAATCTCTTGATAACCAGTCATTCCAGTATTAAAACAAATCTCACCAGTGGTTGTTCCTATTAATCCTGCTGCATTTCCCTGCATTACAGTACCATCTTCAAGTAGTAAAATCGCGTTGTTTTCTGTGTTGTCCATTCGTAAAGTCTCTAAATAATTTCCATAAAAAAAGGATGAAGTAAAATTACTTCATCCTTTTGTATTTTTCTAAAAAAGTTATCAAACTTTATTCTTCTTTTTTCTCTTCTTCTGAATTGTCTTCCTCTTTTGGTTCTTCTGGAGCATCTTCAGCTTTTGCTTCTGGAGCTGCTGCTTCTTCAGTTTTTTCTTCAACTACCTCATCAGCAGCTTCAGCTTTCACTTCCTCAACAGTCTCTTCAGCTTTTGGTTCTTCAACAACCTCTTCAGCTTCAACCTTCTCAGCCACCGCGTCCTCAGTTGTTTCTTCTGCTTTAGCTTCTTCAACAACTTCCTCCACAACTTCTGCAGCCGGAGCTTCTTCAACCACCTCTGCTTTAGTATCAGCCTCTGTTGCTTCTACAGTTTCTGTTGTTTCTTCAACCGCAGTTGTAGCAACTACATCATCTGTTTTTTTAGATCCACCTCTTCTTCTTCTTGAAGTTTTTTTCTTCTTAGTATCTTTCAACATGTTCTCGTTGTAGTCAACTAATTCTATAAAGCACATTTCAGCGTTATCACCTTGTCTAAATCCAGTTTTTAAGATTCTTGTATATCCTCCTGGTCTATCAGCTACTTTAGCAGATACATCCCTGAATAATTCAGTTACAGCTTCTTTGCTTCTTAAGTATCTGAAAACAACTCTACGAGAATGTGTAGAATCCGTTTTAGATTTAGTAATCAATGGCTCCACAAACTTTTTCAAAGCTTTTGCTTTCGCCACTGTCGTGTTCACTCTTTTATGCTCGATAAGAGAACAAGCCATATTAGCTAGCATCGCCTTTCTATGAGGTGCTTGTCTGCTTAAATGGTTAAATTTCTTTCCGTGTCTCATCTCTTTATTCTTTATCTAATTTGTAAGCCGCAACATTCATCCCGAATGTTAAGCCTTTATTTTCAACTAATTCGTCTAATTCAGTTAACGACTTTTTACCGAAGTTTCTGAATTTCAACAAATCGTTTTTGTTAAATGTAACTAAGTCACCTAATGTATCAACATCAGCAGCTTTAAGACAGTTTAACGCTCTAACTGATAAATCCATATCAATTAATTTCGTTTTTAACAATTGTCTCATGTGTAATGAATCTTCATCAAAATCTTCTACAGCAGATTTCTCTTCTGTATCCAATGTAATTCTCTCATCAGAAAACAACATAAAGTGATGAATCAATATCTTAGCTCCTTCTGTTAATGCATCTTTCGGGTGTATTGAACCATCAGTAACAATATCAAAAACTAATTTTTCGTAATCCGTTTTTTGTCCTACCCTGTGATTTTCAACAGTATACTTCACATTCTTAATTGGTGTATGAATTGAATCAATTGAAATTACACCAAGGTTTGTGTCTAATGCTTTATTTTCTTCAGATGGAACATATCCTCTTCCTTTACCAATAGTTAATTCTAACTGTAGGTTAACTGAAGATTCCATATTGCAAATTACGTGATCTATGTTTAACACTTGAAATGCAGATGTAAATTTACCTATATCACCAGCAGTCAATTTATCTTGACCACCAACAGTTACTATAAGTGTTTCTTTATCTGTACCTTCAATTTGTTGTTTAAATCTAACTTGTTTAAGGTTTAATATAATTTGAGTCACATCCTCAACAACTCCTTTAATAGTTGAAAATTCGTGATCTACTCCTTCTATTTTTACTGATGTTACAGCAAATCCCTCTAATGAGTTTAATAAGACTCTTCTTAAAGCGTTACCTACTGTAATACCGTATCCTGGTTCTAATGGACGAAACTCAAAAGTACCTTCATAATCATCTGAGTTAATCATGATTACTTTATCTGGTTTTTGGAAATCTAATATTGCCATAGTTATATATCTTTTAAAAAGTTATTTAGAGTAAAGTTCTACTATTAATTGTTCTTTGATATTTTCAGGAATCTGAGTTCTTTCAGGCGTATTAATAAATCTACCTGTCATTTGAGTCTCATTCCATTCTAACCAATCAAAGTTCATTGGGTTAGCTGCTAACGATGCAGTAATTGCTTCTAATGATTGAGATTTCTCTCTAACACCTACAACATCACCTTCCTTAACTGAATAAGATGGGATGTTAACCAATTGTCCATTAACAGTAATATGCTTATGTCCAACTAATTGTCTTGCGCCACTTCTTGTAGGTGCAATACCTAATCTAAAAACAACATTATCTAAGCGTGATTCACAAAGTTGTAATAACACTTCACCTGTAATACCTCTTTTTCTTGAAGCAGATTTAAATAAATTAGAAAATTGTTTTTCTAAAATACCATAAGTGTATTTTGCCTTTTGTTTTTCTGCTAACTGAATAGAATATTCAGATTGCTTACCTCTTCTCTTATTAGGTCCATGTTGTCCTGGACCATAATTCTTTTTTTCCAATACTGCATCAGGTCCAAAGATTGGTTCTCTGAACTTACGTGCAATTTTCGATTTTGGACCTCTATATCTAGCCATTTTTAAATATTTATGAAAGAGAAATTATGAATTAAGGTCAATATCCTTCGATAATTGTTTTCTCTTCCCTGGTTAATAATTTATACTCTTCTTCTTTTTGGTGGACGACAACCATTATGTGGTAATGGTGTAACATCAACTATTTCTGTAACAGTAATACCATTATTGTGTAGAGATCTCATTGCTGACTCTCTTCCATTTCCTGGTCCTTTTACAAAAACTTTTACTTTTCTTAAGCCGTTTTCAAAAGCTTCTTTTGCACAATCTTCTGCTGCCATTTGTGCAGCGTAAGGAGTGTTCTTTTTAGAACCTCTAAATCCCATCTTCCCTGCAGAAGACCATGAAATTACTTGTCCAGTATTATTAGTTAAACTAATAATTATGTTATTAAAAGAAGCGTGAATGTGAGCTTGTCCGTAAGCTTCAACTTTTACTTTCTTCTTCTTTTTTGCGTTCGATTTTGCCATCTTATGCTTCTTTATTTATTATTTAGTTGCAATTTTTTTGTTCGCAACAGTCTTTCTTCTTCCTTTTCTAGTTCTAGAGTTATTTTTGGTTTTCTGACCTCTTAGGGGTAAACCTGCTCTATGTCTAATACCTCTATAGCACCCAACATCCATTAAACGTTTAATGTTTAATTGAACTTCTGATCTTAAAGCACCTTCAATTTTATAAGAATCTGTTAGAATTGTTCTGATCTTTGATAAATCATTATCATCCCAATCTTCAACTTTTTTATCTTCAGAGATTTTCGCTTCAGCTAAAATACTTTTAGCAGAAGATCTTCCGATACCGAAAATATAAGTTAATCCGATAACACCTCTTTTTTGTTTTGGTAAATCAATACCTGCAATTCTTGCCATAATTTAGTCTATTATAAAATTATCCTTGTCTTTGTTTAAACCTAGGGTTCTTTTTGTTAATCACGTACAAACGACCTTTCCTTCTAACAATCTTGCAGTCTGCACTTCTTTTCTTTACTGATGCTCTTACTTTCATGAGTCCTAATTATTTATATCTAAATGTTATTCTTCCTTTTGTTAAATCATATGGAGACATCTCCAGTTTAACTTTATCTCCAGGAAGAATTCTTATATAATGCATTCTCATCTTACCCGAAATATGAGCAGTAAGTATGTGCCCATTTTCAAGTTCAACTCTGAACATTGCATTAGATAATGCTTCTATTATTGTTCCGTCTTGTTCTATAGATGCCTGTTTTGCCATCGTATATTCTTAATTTTTATTTTTTAATACTTCTTCAACAAATTCATGTGTTGATAAAACTTCTGCTTTTCCTTTTCTTATTGCTACATCATGCTCAAAATGTGCTGATGCTAATCCATCCGTTGTGATAATAGTTGAACCATCATCATGTTGCTTTACATTTCTTTTACCTAAATTAATCATAGGCTCAATCGCAATCACCATTCCTTCTTTTAGTTGCAATCCATTTCCTCGTCTACCATAATTTGGTACTTGAGGTTCTTCATGCAAATCTTTTCCCAAGCCATGTCCAACTAATTCTCTTACTACACCGTATCCATTTTCTTCTGCTAAGCTCTGAATTGCATAGCCAATGTCTCCAATTCTATTTCCAACAACGGCTTGTTCAATTCCTCTATTTAAACATTCTTTAGTTACTTCTAATAGTTTCTTAATTTCTGGTTTTACTTCTCCTACTTCAAAAGTATAAGCAACATCCCCAAAAAACTCATTCATAATCACACCGCAATCCACCGAAATAATATCACCATTTTGTAAGGGTTTATTATTTGGTATTCCGTGTACTACTGCTTCATTTGCAGATGTACAAAGTGTATTTGGAAAATCATACAATCCTTTAAATCCAGGAATGGCATTATTATCCAATATAAACTCTTCAGCAACTTTATCTAAATCAAGGGTTGTAACCCCTGGTTTTATGATTTTAGCAACTTCAGCTAAAGTTTTTCCAACAAGCAAAGAACTTTCTCTAATTAATTCTATTTCCTCATCCGTCTTGTAAATGATCCTTCCCATCTCACAAACAACTTATCCAGCCATTCCCATACCAGTACTCGATCTTCCTTTAATCTTTCCTGTTTTCATTAATCCATCATAATGACGCATCAATAAATGACTTTCTATTTGTTGTAACGTATCTAATATAACTCCTACCATAATCAGTAGTGATGTACCTCCATAGAAGTATGCAAATGCCTGATTAACTCCTGCTAATGCAGCAAACGCTGGCAAAATAGCAACCAAGGCCAAAAACATAGATCCTGGTAAAGTAATTCTTGACATTACATCATCAATAAATTCAGCTGTCTTTTTACCTGGTCTAATTCCTGGTATAAACCCTCCATTTCTTTTCATTTCGTCCGCCATCTGGTTTGGATTTACTGTAACTGCCGTATAGAAGTAAGTAAAAGCAACAATCATTAAAAAGAACGTTAAATTATATCCAAATCCATTAGGATTACCAAACACACTAAGTATCCATGAAGAAGCAGCTCCTGCTTCACCAAAACTGGCTACTGTCATAGGAACAAACATAATCGCTTGAGCAAAAATGATTGGCATTACTCCAGAAGCATTTACTTTAAGTGGAATGTATTGTCTTACTCCACCATATTGCTTATTCCCAACTACACGTTTAGCATATTGAACAGGGATACGCCTTGTTCCTTGTACCAAGAGTATTGAAACAATTACTACAATTAATAACACTGCTATTTCAACCAATAAAATTATCGGACCACCTATTCCTCCAACACCGAATCTAGATCCAATTTCAAATACGAATGCCGATGGTAAATTGGCAATAATACCAATCATTATTAATAATGAAATACCATTTCCGATTCCTTTCTCTGTAATTCTTTCTCCAATCCACATTACAAACACAGTACCTGTTACCAATAATAGAACCGTGGAAAACCACCACATTGGGCCATCATTTGGCACAACACCAGGGTTATTTGTTACTTGAGAAGCAATGTATCCTGGAGCTTGAAAACCAGTAATTACAATCGTTAATATTCTTGTAATTTGATTGATTTTTCTTCTTCCACTTTCTCCTTCTTTCTGTAATCTTTGGAAATAAGGAATTGCCATTCCTAATAGTTGAATAACAATAGATGCAGATATATAAGGCATTATTCCTAATGCAAAAATCGAAGCTCTATTAAAAGCTCCACCTGCAAAAATATTAATCAAATCCATAATACCACCACCTGTTTTGCCTGCATTAGCTGCTTCTAATGCAGCAGCATCAACACCAGGAAGTACTACATAAGAACCTAATCTATATACTAATAGCAAACTCAGTGTAGTGATGATTCGAACCCTCAAATCATCAATACTCCAAATGTTTTTTATGGTTGTAAAAAGTTTTTTCATCCTCTTAATTAATCTTCTTTAGACTCTTTTGAATCATCCGATTTAGGAGTCTCCTTTTTTGCTTTCGGAGCTTCCTTCTCAGTTGCAGCATCCTCCGTTTTTTCTTCTTTTGCTTCTTTTTTCACTTCTGCCTTAACCTCTTCAGCTTTCTTTTCAGCCTTTGGGGCTGCTGCTTTCTTCGGTTTAGCTTCTTCTTCAACTGGAGCATCTTTAGGAACATATAAAGCTGTTGCTTTACCACCTGCTTTTTCTATAGCAGCTTTTGCACTTGCAGAAAAAGAATCAACAGTAACATTTAGTTTTGCTTTTAATTCTCCTCTTCCTAAAATCTTAACTAAATCTTTTTTAGCCACTAATCCGTTTTCAACTAATACTTCTTTAGTGATTTCTTTCACTTTTTTAGTATCAACCAAAAACTGTAGCGTATCAAGGTTTACTCCTTTAAACTCTTTTCTATTAATATTGGTGAACCCAAACTTAGGAACTCTTTTCTGAAGCGGCATTTGACCACCTTCAAATCCGATTTTACGTGAGTATCCTGATCTAGATTTAGCTCCTTTGTGACCTCTTGTTGAAGTTCCACCTCTTCCTGATCCTTGACCACGTCCTACTCGCTTACGCTGTTTTGTTGCACCTTCCGCAGGTTGTAAATTTGATAAGTCCATTTTATAAATCTTAACTATTATTATTTAATTTCTTCTACTGAAAGTAAGTGTTGCACTTTTGCAATCATCCCCATAATTTGAGGTGTTGCTTCGTGTTCTACTACCTGATGCATCTTACGAAGTCCTAACGCTGTTAGTGTTTTCTTCTGACGAGCAGGTTGCTTTATCTTACTTTTAATTTGTTTTATTTTAACTTTTCCCATTACTTCTTGGTTTCTCTATCCGTTAAAAACTGTATCTAATTCAACTCCTCTTTGATCAGCAACTGTATATGCATCTCTTAGTTGACCTAATGCATCTAAAGTAGCTTTAACCACATTGTGAGGGTTTGAAGATCCTTTTGATTTTGCCAATACATCTGTAATTCCAACGCTTTCAAAAACAGCACGCATTGCACCACCAGCAATAACTCCGGTACCATGTGCAGCTGGTCTCATAAAAACTTGAGCTCCAGAATATTTTCCATTTTGCTCGTGAGGCACTGTTCCATTAATGATAGGAACTTTAATACAGTTTCTTTTAGCTATGTCTATTCCTTTAGTAATTGCTTCCGTTACTTCATTCGCTTTTCCTAAACCATGTCCTACAACACCGTTTTCATCTCCAACAACTACGATTGCCGAAAAACTAAAGTTTCTACCACCTTTAGTAACTTTTGTTACCCTGTTGATAGCTACTAATTTGTCTTTCAACTCAGCTTCACTAGCTCTTACTTTTTTTGCATTTGATTTTGCCATATCTTTTCTAATATATCAAATTAAAATTTTAGCCCTCCTTCACGAGCAGCTTCAGCTAATGCTTTAACTCTACCGTGATATAAGTACCCACCTCTATCAAAAGAAATGTTTTTAATTCCAGCTTTAACAGCTTTTTCAGCAATAGCTTTACCAACGGTAGCAGCTACTTCTATTTTAGTACCTTTTGCTTTAATATCTTTTTGTTTAGAAGAAGCAGCAACTAATGTTGAACCCGTTGCATCATTAATAATTTGAGCATAAATCTCTTTATTACTTCTGAATACAGCCAACCTAGGTTGTTCTGCAGTTCCAGCAACAACCTTTCTAATTCTTCTTTTTATTCTTAATCTTCTATCTTTTTTACTAAGTGCCATAATATCTTTTATTATGATGTTTTATTTAGCAGCTGATTTACCAGCCTTTCTTCTTAATTGTTCTCCAACGAACTTAATTCCTTTTCCTTTGTATGGTTCAGGTTTTCTTAATGACCTAATTTTAGCAGCCACATGACCAATTAATTGCTTGTCATGGGATTCTAATGTAACTATTGGATTTTTACCTCTTTCAGATTCACAAGTAACCTTAATTTCTGCTGGTAACTCAAAAACTATAGCATGAGAGTATCCTAACAATAACTCTAATTTTTGCCCTTGATTTGAAGCTCTATATCCAACACCAACTAATTCTTGTTGCGTTTTATATCCTTTAGAAACACCTTCAACCATATTAGCAATTAATGATCTGTATAAACCATGTTTTGCTTTATGATCTTTTTGTTCTGTATGTCTCTTTAACGTAATTTCATTATCATTTAATTCGACAGTGATTGCTGTATCAATATCTTGTGACAATTCTCCCTTAGGACCTTTTACACTCACCAATCCCTTCTCAATGTTTATTTCAACTCCTTGAGGGACTTCTATCGGTGCGTTTCCAATTCTTGACATAACTTAAATTCTTTCTTCTTTATTAATATATATGACACAATACTTCGCCACCAACATTCTCTCTTCGTGCTTCTTTATCGGTCATTACACCTTTAGAAGTTGAAACGATAGCGATACCTAAACCATTTATTACTCTAGGCATTGTACTTACTCCTGTATAATTTCTTAATCCAGGTGTACTAACTCTTTCTAACTTAGTTATTGCAGAAACTTTTGATTGAGGATGGTATTTCAATGCAATCTTAATATTACCTTGAACTGCTTCATCTTCAAATTTGTAGTTTAAAATATATCCTTTATCAAACAAGATTTTAGTCATCTCTTTCTTAATGTTTGATGCTGGAATATCAACTACTCTATGCTTAGCGTTTACTGCGTTTCTAAGTCTTGTTAAATAATCTGCTATTGGATCTGTCATTTTTAATCCTTTTTTTTAAATACTATTTTTTACCAACTTGCTTTTGTAATCCCTGGTATCAGACCTGCTGATGCCATTTCTCTAAATGTAACACGAGATATCCCAAATTGTCTCATATAACCTCTTGGTCTTCCTGTTAATTTGCATCTGTTATGCAACCTAACTTTTGAAGAGTTCTTTGGTAATTTTTGTAACGCATCCCAATCACCAGCAGCTTTTAATGCAGCTCTTTTTTCTGCATACTGAGCAACTAATCTTTCTCTTTTGCGTTCTCTCGCTTTCATTGATTCTTTAGCCATGTTGTTTAATTTTTCTTAAATGGTAAACCAAATTCTGTTAATAATGCTTTTCCTTCTTCATCAGATTGAGCAGATGTAACTATCGTTATATCCATCCCTGTAACTGATTTAATTTTATCGATATCTATTTCTGGAAAAATGATTTGTTCTTTTATCCCTAAAGTATAATTTCCCCTACCATCAAATCCTTTTGATTCAATTCCTCTAAAGTCTCTAGTTCTTGGTAATGCAACCGCTACTAATCTATCTAAGAATTCATACATCTGATCTCCTCTTAAAGTAACTTTAGCTCCAATAGGCATTCCTTTTCTTAATTTGAAATTAGAAATATCTTTTTTAGAATAAGTTACATTTGCTTTTTGTCCAGAAATTAATGTCATTTCTTCTATTGCAGCATCAACTAATCTTTTATCAGAAACAGCATCACCAACTCCTTGGTTTAAGCAAATTTTTTGAATCTTAGGAACTTGCATAACAGATGTATAAGCAAATTTCTCTTTCAAAGAATTAACTATCTCTTCTTTGTACTGTGTTTTTAACCTAGGTATATAACTCATGATATTACCTCCCCTGATTTTTTTGCATAACGAACTTTATTTCCTTCATCATCCACTTTTCTACCTACTCTTGTTGGTTCTCCTGATTTAGGATCAATCACCATTAGGTTAGAAATGTGAATTGGAGCTTCCTCTTTTACAATCCCTCCATCAGGGTTTGCAGCATTAGGTTTAGTGTGTTTAGATATCATCTTAATATCTTTACCTTCCACTATCGCTCTACTTTTTTCAGGATATACTTTTCTAACAACGCCTTGAGCACCTTTCGATTCTCCAGCCATTACCTGTACTGTATCTCCTTTCTTTATGTGTAATTTAGCCATAACTAAAATTTATTCTCTTTTTAAAGTACTTCTGGAGCTAATGATACAATTTTCATAAACTCTTTTTCACGTAATTCTCTTGCAACAGGTCCGAAAATACGAGTTCCAGACATTTCACCAGCTTCATTTAATATAACTGCAGCATTATCATCAAATCTGATGTATGAACCATCTGGTCTTCTAATTTCCTTCTTTGTTCTAACAACAACTGCTTTTGCAACAGCTCCTTTTTTCATGTTACCAGCTGGCATTGCATGTTTTACAGAAACAACAATAGTATCACCAATTGAAGCGTACCTTTTCTTAGATCCACCCAATACTTTTATACAAAGTACTTCTTTGGCACCACTGTTATCTGCAACTTTTAATCTTGATTCTTGCTGTATCATAACTATTTAGCTCTTTCAATAATTTCAACTAATCTCCAACATTTGTTTTTGCTCATTGGTTTTATTTCCATGATTTTAACAGTGTCACCAATGTTACAGTCATTTTTTTCATCATGAGCCATAAATTTAGTTGTCGTTTTTACGAATTTCCCATACATAGGGTGCTTCACTTTACGTTCTACAGAGATAACAATGGATTTATCCATTTTGTTACTCATAACTAAACCTACTCTTTCTTTTCTTAAATTTCTATTTTCCATTTCAAGAATATTTATTTTGCTTGAAGTTCTCTTTTTCTTAATTCTGTTTTAAGCCTAGCAACAGTTCTTCTTGTTTGCTTTATTTGCATTGGGTTCTCCAATGGAGAAACTGCGTGGCTTAATTTCATTTTAGCCAGCACCTCTTTTTGTTCTGCAAATTTTTCAGTTAGGTCATCAACTGAAAGGTCTTTTATATCAAGTTGTTTCATCGTCTTAAATTATTATTCTGCGTAATCTCTTCTTGTAATAAATTTTGTTTTAATTGGTAGCTTTTGAGCTGCTAATCTTAATGCTTCTTTAGCAATCTCAGAAGGAACTCCATCAACTTCAAAAATTATTTTTCCAGGTTTAACAATTGCTACCCATAATTCAGGAGCACCTTTTCCTTTCCCCATTCTTACCTCTGCAGGTTTTTTTGTTACAGGCTTGTCTGGAAATACTCTAATCCAAACTTGACCTTCTCTTTTCATATATCTTGTTACTGCAATCCTTGCTGCCTCTATCTGTCTTGCTGTCATCCAACATTCTTCTAAAGATTTAATAGCAAACGATCCAAATGCAATTTGAGAACCTCTCTGAGCGTTTCCTTTCATACGCCCTTTTTGCATTTTCCTAAACTTCGTTCTTTTCGGTTGTAACATTGTTTCTTATTTTAATCTTCTGTTATTCTTATTAATTATCTTCTGTTTCCACCACCTCTATTTCCACCACCTCTTTTTCTGTCTGATCCAGATCTTCCTTTTCCTTTTCCTTTCGCTTGGCCTACATTTGGAGATAAATCTCTTTTTCCATAGACTTCACCTTTACAAATCCATACTTTAACACCTATTCTTCCATATTGAGTATGTGCTTCAGTTAAAGCATAATCAATATCTGCTCTAAACGTATGCAATGGTATTCTTCCTTCTTTATATCCTTCCGTTCTTGCCATCTCAGCTCCACCTAATCTTCCTGCAACCTGAACCTTAATTCCTTCAGCCCCCATTCTCATAGATGATGCTACTGCCATCTTTGCTGCTCTACGAAAAGAAATTCTTCCTTCAATCTGTTTTGCAACACTATCAGCAACTAATTTTGCATCAAGCTCTGGCCTTTTTATTTCAAAGATGTTTATCTGAACATCTTTTTTAGTAATCTTTTTAAGCTCTTCTCTTAACTTATCAACTTCTTGTCCTCCTTTACCAATAATAATTCCTGGTCTAGAGCTATTAATAGTTATTGTAATCAGTTTTAAAGTTCTTTCAATAATAATCTTAGAAACACTGGCTTTATGTAAACGAGCCATTAAATACTTTCTAATCTTATAGTCTTCAACTATTTTATCTCCATAGTCGTTTCCACCGTACCAATTAGAGTCCCATCCTTTGATGATTCCTAATCTGTTTGAAATTGGATTTACTTTTTGTCCCATTATGCTTCTACTTTTTTACTGTCAACTATTAATGTAACGTGATTAGATCTTTTTCTGATTCTATGAGCACGTCCTTGTGGAGCTGGTTGAATTCTTTTCAACATTCTAGCACTATCCACTTGAATTTCTTTTACAATTAAGTTATTATCTTCAGGTCTTTCACCTTCATTTTTAGCTTCCCAGTTTGCTATAGCAGATCGAAGTAATACTTCTAATCTTTTTGCCGCATCTTGTGGACTAAATTGTAATATACCTAAAGCTTTAAAAACTTCTTCTCCTCTAATCATATCAGAAACTTTTCTCATCTTTCTTGGAGAAGTTGGGCAATTGTTAAGTTTAGCAAAACTTATTGTTTTTTTTGCTTCCTTATTTTGCTCTGCTCTATTTCTTTTTCTAGCACCCATAGTTAATTCTTTTATCTATTTGCTTATCTTTTCTTATTTGCTCCATGACCTCTATAGGTTCTCGTTGGTGCAAATTCGCCTAATTTATGTCCAACCATATTTTCAGTTACATAAACAGGAATAAATTTATTTCCATTATGAACAGCAATTGTTAATCCAACAAAATCTGGAGAAATCATTGATGCTCTTGACCATGTTTTAATTACAGTTTTCTTCGTAGACTGCTGAGCGTTGTCAACTCTAGTCTGAAGCTTGTAATGTATAAATGGTGGTTTTTTTAGTGAACGACTCATATCTTATTTCTTTCTACCTTCAATAATGTACTTATTTGATTTTTTCTTTTTAGCTCTAGTTTTGTATCCTTTTGCTGGAATACCATTTCTAGATCTTGGGTGACCTCCAGAATTCTTTCCTTCACCACCTCCCATTGGGTGATCAACAGGATTCATAACAACACCTCTAACTCTTGGTCTTCTTCCTAACCATCTGCTTCGACCCGCTTTACCAGATCTTTCTAACATATGTTCAGAATTAGAAACTGTACCAATAGTTGCTTTACATGTAGCTAAAATCAATCTAGTTTCACCAGAAGGTAATTTGATAACTACAAATTTTCCGTCTTTTGCTGTAAGTTGGGCATAAGAACCAGCACTTCTTGCCATCTTAGCACCTTGCTTTGGTCTTAACTCAACATTATGAACTACTGTTCCTAAAGGAATGTCGCTTAAAAACATTGTATTCCCTACTTCTGGTTCAGCATCTTTTCCAGACATAATTTCTTGTCCAACCTGTAATCCATTAGGAGCAATAATATATCTCTTTTCACCATCTTTATAATAGATCAAAGCGATTCTTGCTGTTCTTCCTGGATCATACTCTACAGATTTTACAACTCCTGGAATTCCGTCTTTATCTCTTTTGAAATCAACAACACGATTTTTTTGTTTGTGACCACCACCAATATAGCGCATAGTCATCTTACCTGTGTTGTTTCTACCACCTGATTTTGTTCTACCCTTCACCAAACTCTTTTCTGGCTTAGATGCAGTTACTGAATCAAATTCATTTACAATCTTATGTCTTTGCCCAGGTGTAGTGGGTTTTAATTTTCTTACTGCCATTTTTGTTTATGTCTTAAGAGGGTTGGAGCCCCCGTATAGTTAATATAAAAATTATATGTTGCTATAGAAATCTATAACATCTCCGTCAGCAACCGTTATAACTGCCTTCTTAAATTTATTCGTCTTACCTTGAATTAATCCAGCTTTCGTAAATCTTGATTTAGATTTCCCTCCATAGTTCATAGTATTAACTGCTTCAACAGTAACACCATAAGCTTTTTCAATTGCCTTCTTAATCTCTATTTTATTTGCTGCATGATGAACAACAAAACCGTAGCGATTTAACTTCTCGCTTTGGTCAGTCATTTTTTCCGATACAACTGGTTTTATTAAAATCTCCATCCCTTAATTACTTTAAAATATTTTCAATTTTCTCAATTGACCCTTCAGCTAAAATAATACTTGATGCATTCATCAAATCATAAGTATTTATTTGAGAAGCAGTTACAACTTTAGCCCTCTTTAAATTTCGGGAGGACAAATATACATTATTATTTGAATCAGAAAGCACCAATAAAGACTTTTTATCTAAGGCATCTAAATTGCTTAATAATTCAGAATACTTTTTAGTTTGAGGCGCATCAAAAGAAAAATCTTCAAGAACAGTGATAGCACCTTCTTTAGCTTTATACGATAAAGCAGATTTACGTGCTAGACGCTTTTGTTTGATGTTCAATTTAAACCCGTAATTTCTTGGTCTTGGTCCAAATACTCTACCTCCACCTTTAAATAATGGGTTTTTAATGTCACCTGCACGAGCTGTACCTGTTCCTTTTTGTTTCTTAATTTTTCTAGTACTTCCTTTTACCTCTCCTCTTTCTTTTGCTTTATGAGTACCTTGCCTTTGATTTGCTAAATATTGTTTTACATCCAAATAGATAGCATGATCATTCGGCTCTATTCCGTAGATAGATTTATCCAAAGAAACTTTCTTCTTTGTGTCTTTTCCACTAATATTTTTTACAACTATGTCCATTTCTATTCTCCTCTATTTATTTTTCAATTAATACAAAAGAACCTTTAGCCCCAGGAATTGATCCTGATACTACGATTAAATTCTTATCTGAATATATTTTAACAACTTTAAGGTTTTGTTGTTTTACTCGATCGCCACCCATTCTTCCTGCCATCTTCATTCCTTTCATTACTCTTGATGGAGTAGAACCAGCACCTAAAGAACCAGGAGCTCTTAATCTATTATGCTGACCGTGAGTTGCATCTCCAACACCATGAAATCCGTGTCTTTTTACAACACCTTGAAAACCTTTTCCTTTTGAAGTTCCAACAACATCTACCCAGTCTCCTTCTTCAAACATTTCAACTGTTATTGTATCTCCCAAGTTTTTTTCTTCTTCAAAATCTTGAAATTCTACTACTTTTCTTTTAGGTGATGTATTAGCTTTTTTAAAGTGTCCTTGTAAAGCTTTAGGAGTATTCTTCTCTCTTTTGTCTCCATAAGCCAACTGAACTGCATCATAGCCATCGGTATCTACCTTTTTTACCTGTGTAACAACACAAGGACCAGCTTCTATCACTGTGCATGGTACATTCTTACCCTCGGCACTGTAGACGCTAGTCATACCTATTTTTTTACCTATTAATTTTGGTATTTTATAACTTATTTAATTATTAAACTTTAATTTGAACGTCTACCCCACTTGGCAACTCCAATTTCATTAGTGCATCAACAGTCTTCGATGAAGAACCGTAAATATCAATTAGCCTTTTATAAGCACATAATTGAAATTGCTCTCTTGCTTTTTTGTTTACGTGTGGTGATCTTAATACTGTAAAGATTTTTTTATGTGTTGGCAATGGTATTGGTCCACTAACAACAGCACCTGTACTTTTTACAGTTTTTACAATTTTTTCAGCTGATCTATCAACTAAATTGAAATCGTAAGATTTAAGTTTTATTCTAATTTTTTGGCTCATTCTATATATGTATTAAGCTTCTACTTTTCCTTTTGCTTTTGCAATTACATCATCTGCAATGTTTCTTGGAGCAGTTTCAAAATGATGAAATTCCATTGTTGATGACGCTCTTCCTGAAGACATTGTTCTTAGATCAGTAACGTATCCGAACATTTCTGACAATGGAACTTTTGCTTTTACAATCTTAGCACCATTTCTATCATCCATTCCTTCTACCTGACCTCTTCTTCTATTTAAATCACCAACAATGTCACCCATGTTTTCTTCTGGAGTAACCACTTCCAATTTCATGATAGGCTCCAACAAAACAGGTCCCGCCATTGGCATTGCATTTCTGTATGCCATTTTTGCAGCAATCTCAAAAGATAATTGATCAGAATCTACCGCGTGGAAAGACCCATCTAATAAAGTTATTTTCAAACTATCAACTGAGAAACCAGCTAATACACCAGCTTTCATTGCTTCTTTAAATCCTTTTTCTATTGATGGAATGAATTCTTTAGGAATATTACCTCCTTTAATCTTATCTATAAACTCAAGTCCTTCTTTCTCTGTATCCTCAACTGGTTCTAATATAAATGATATATCCGCGAACTTACCTCGTCCACCAGATTGTTTCTTATAAACCTCTCTATGTTCAACTCTTCCAGAAATTGCTTCTTTGTAAGCAACTTGTGGCGCTCCTTGATTACACTCTACTTTAAATTCTCTTTTTAAACGATCTAAAATAATATCTAAGTGTAACTCTCCCATACCACTTAATACTGTTTGACCAGAATCTTCATCAGTATGAATTGTTAATGTTGGATCTTCTTCAGACAATTTTCCTAAAGCAATACCTAATTTATCTACATCTGCTTGTGTTTTTGGCTCAATTGCAATACCGATAACTGGATCAGGAAAATCCATAGACTCTAATACTATTGGCGATTTTAAATCGCACAACGTATCTCCAGTCTTAATATCCTTAAATCCAACTAATGCAGCAATATCACCACACCCTAAAGCAGGAACCTGATTTTGCTTATCCGCATGCATTTGGAAAATTCTTGAGATACGCTCTTTGTTTCCTGTACGTGTATTCAACACATAAGAACCTGCATCTAAATTACCAGAGTAAGCTCTTGTAAAACATAAACGACCAACAAATGGATCAGTTGCAATCTTAAATGCTAATGCTGCAAAAGGCTCTTCAAAAGAAGGCTTTCTACTTTCCATTTCTTCTGTATCAGGATTAACTCCTTCAATAGCTTCTGTATCTAAGGGAGAAGGCAAAATTTCCATTACCATATCAAGCATAGCTTGTACTCCTTTATTTTTAAATGCAGAACCACACATCATTGGTATAACTTTACCAGCAATAGTAGCTTCTCTTAATGCATCCAAAATTTCTCTTTCTGTTAATGATTCCGAATCTTCAAAATACTTTTCCAATAAGGTATCATCAAATTCAGCAACAGCTTCTAACAATTCTTCTCTTAATTGTTTTGCTTCATCTAAAATATCAGCTGGAATTTCAATTTCTTGAAATGTCATTCCTTGATCTTCTTCATTCCAAGTTATTCCTTTGAAATTGATTAAATCAACCACCCCTCTAAAGTCATCCTCTGCACCAATATTCAATTGCAACGGTAAAGCATGGCTTCCTAACATTTCTTTCACTTGCTTACAAACATTTAAGAAGTCAGCACCTTGTCTATCCATTTTATTAACGAATCCAATTCTTGGAACGTTATAATTATCAGCTAATCTCCAGTTAGTTTCTGATTGTGGCTCAACACCATCTACAGCACTAAACAAGAATACTAAACCGTCTAATACTCTTAACGATCTATTTACCTCAACAGTAAAATCAACGTGACCAGGAGTATCAATAATATTTACGTGGTAATCATCCCCTCTGTATGGCCAAGACAATGTCGTAGCAGCAGAAGTAATTGTAATACCTCTTTCTTGCTCTTGCTCCATCCAATCCATGGTTGCAGCACCATCATGTACTTCTCCAATTTTGTGACTTACACCACCATAATAAAGAATACGTTCCGTAGTTGTAGTTTTACCTGCGTCAATATGAGCAGCAATACCTATGTTTCTTGTAAATTTTAAATCTCTTGCCATTTTTCTAAAGCTTATATCAATTAGAATCTAAAATGAGAAAATGCTTTATTCGCATCTGCCATTCTGTGAGTATCTTCTTTCTTTTTAAATGCAGCCCCTTCTTCTTTAAACCCTGCCATAACTTCTGCAGCTAATTTTTGAGCCATTGTTTTTTCATTTCTTTTTCTTGCAGCATCAATTAACCACTTCATTCCCATAGAAATTTTTCTATCGTCTCTAATTGGTTGTGGAATTTGAAATGTTGCCCCTCCAATTCTTCTACTTCTTACCTCTACTCCAGGAGTAATATTAGTCAATGCTTTTTTCCAAACATCCAAACTACTTTCCTCTTCCATTTTTTCATTAACAATATCCAGTGCGTTGTAAAAAATTTCAAATGCAACGCTCTTCTTACCATCCAACATTAAGTTATTGACAAATCGTGTAACCAATTTATCGTTAAACTTTGGGTCTGGAAGTAATACTCTTTTTTTTGCTCTAGATTTTCTCATCTTATTATATCAATCTTTATTATAGATTATTTTTTTGGTCTTTTTGTACCGTATTTAGATCTTCTTTGTGTTCTACCATCTACCCCAGCAGTATCTAATGCCCCTCTTACTATATGATATCTCACACCTGGTAAATCTTTTACTCTCCCACCTCTTACTAAAACAATAGAGTGTTCTTGCAAGTTATGTCCCTCACCACCGATGTAAGCATTCACTTCTTTTCCATTTGTTAATCTAACCCTTGCAACTTTTCTCATTGCTGAATTAGGTTTTTTTGGTGTTGTTGTATAAACTCTTACACAAACACCTCTTCTTTGTGGACAAGAATCTAATGCAGCAGACTTACTTGTCTTTACCATTTTAGTTCTTCCTTTTCTTACTAATTGCTGTATAGTTGGCATAATTTATTAATTAAAATACATACTCCTCCCTAAAAAGGGAGTGCAAAAATACAATTATTTTTAATAAATACAACATCTATAGTTTTTTTTTGAATCTCTTTTATATTCTACCTTATATAACTTATCCACCATTTTATTAACAGCATCAAAAAAGGGAGTGCTAAAGCACTCCCTTTTTTAATTATTATTTTGTTTTTATTTAACGAATTAGACTAAAACCGCCTTTCTCAAAATACTCAGTTCCGTCAAATCCTTTCGCTGTAATGATATAGAAATACGTTCCATCAGGGGCTTCTGTACCTGCAAGCGTTCTTCCATCCCAACTTCCTTTAACAATATCCCATGAGAACATTAATTGACCCCATCTATTGAATATTTCCCCTTCAACGGATTCAAGGTTAACACCATCAACGGTAAAGATATCATTTGACCCATCTCCATTTGGAGTAAAGACGTTTGGTATTAAAATAGCTGATTCTCCAAAGGCATCAATTATTATTGTTGCAGTATCTGAACAAATACCATCTGAAACAATTAGTGTCACCGCAAATGTCCCTGTGCTATTGTACACATTTGTTGGTTCAAATTGAGTACTCGTATTTCCATCACCGAAATCCCAATCATATGTTATCCCTGCTCCTGTTGTACTCCCATTTCCAAAGAATACACTCAATGGAATTGGACCTGTTGTAGGTGCAGCATTAATAACGGCAACAACACCACCAACAATCACAACAACTGAATCCATTTGACTTGGACATGCTCCGGCTTCATTAACATAATATGTATATGTGCCTGGTCCCGGAACAGATGGAGAGTATGGGCTTCCTGTTTGAAGAACATTTGTTCCTGCAGCATCACTATACCATGTTATGGTTCCATTACCACTACCTGTTGATGTTAATGTTATTGGATCACCAAAACAGATTGGTCCCCAAGGATCTGGATTAATTGAATTCTGAGGATTAATCGTAATTACAACAGAATCCATTTCTGAACAAGGATTTCCTACATTAACAGTATTGTAGTAAACGGTAAATGTTCCAGCACCTGATGCTGCAATATCAATTTCTCCAGTGGTTCCATTAATAGAACCTGGAGCGCTTATAGTAAATCCACCGCCTACAGTTCCATTTAACGTAGCAGTAGGGTTAGGATCTCCTAAACAATATGTGCTTCCATTTGCAAAAGAGAAACTAGCATCATCCACTTGTAATACTTCAATGGTAGTTGAATCAACAGCTGCAGCACAACCACCTCCAGCAGCAACATTATTATATACGGTATAAATACCAGGAGTACTCGTTGCCAAAGTAATATTCCCTGCCGCATCGATTGTTAAACCGGCTGGTGAAGCGCTAAATACTCCAGAAGAAGCCCCAGCATTCATCGTTAAAACTGGTGCTATTGAGTCCTGACAAAACTGTCCAGCATCATACACAAAACCTGCTGTTGGTGAAGAAGTAATAATAATTTGTAATGAATCTGATGCTGAACAAGCATTTCCTGCTGTATTAGTATTGTAATAAATAGTAAACGTTCCTAATCCGGAGCTAGTCAAATCAACTAATCCCGTAGTTGGATTTATCACACCTGGAGCTGTTATTGTAAACGTACCACCAGTCGTCCCTGTAATTATTGCGGCTGGATCAGTTCCTGTTAAACAGTAAGTTCCATTGCTGTAAGAGAATAATGCCGAGTCTACCTGTAATACTTCTATAGTAGTAGAGTCCACAGCTGCAGCACATCCACCAGCAGCTACAATTGTATTGTAAACCGTATACAAGCCTGGTGTACTAAGTGCCAAATCAACAGCTCCTGTTATACCATTTAAACTCAAACCGACAGGTGACGAAGTAAATGCTCCAGCACTCCCAGCACCAACAAAAGAAAGAACAGGGTTTAATGAGTCTTGACAAAATTGAGGAGCATCATAAACAAAACCAGCTGTTGGAGCCGATGTTATCGTAATTGAAACCGAATCAATACTTGGGCATGGATTACCTACAATAGTTGTATTGTAATAAACTGTAAATACTCCCAATCCTGATGAGCTTAAATCAATGGTTCCATTTCCTGCATTTATTACACCAGGTGCTGTTATTGTAAATACGCCTCCTGGGGTAGCATTTCCTCCCAGAGTGGCTGAAGGATCAGTTCCTGTTAAACAATAGGTTGTAGGACTATAGCTGAATAATGCTGAATCCATTTGGAATATTTCTATCGTTGTTGAATCTAAAGCTGCAGCACAACCTCCAGCCGCAACTATTGTATTGTAAACAGTATATAAACCTGGAGTGCTGTTAACTAAATTTACTGCTCCAGTTCCAGGATTGATGCTCAACCCTACAGGTGCCGTGGTAAAAACTCCTCCACTTGCCCCTGGCCCGTATGTTAGTATAGGTGCAGTTGCGTCTTGACAATAAGTAGGTCCATCGTAACTAAATGCTGCACTTGGAGCGGCAGTTATTGTAACTGGGAACGTTGTTGAAGAAGGACATGGATTTGCTCCAGGTGTATTATAGGTTACTGTAAATGCTCCTAACCCTGATGTTCCCAAATCAATTAGCCCAGTTGTTGGATTAATCGAGCCAGGTGCGGTAATGGTAAAGGTACCACCTGGTGTTGTAATAACAGATGGTGACGGATCAGTTCCTGTCAAGCAGTATGTTCCAGATGCGTAAGCAAAATTTGGATCATCATTAGGATTAACCGTTATCGTCATCGTTGTAGTTGTAGCACATACCCCTGCTGTAGGTGTAAACGTATATAAAGTCGTTGATGTATTATTTATAGCAGGTGACCATGTTCCTGTTATTCCATTCGTAGATGTTGTTGGCAATGCTGCCAATGGTGCTCCATCACAAATTGCAGCTACTGGTGCAAAGGTTGGCGTTACATTTGGATTAACCGTTATGGTCATCGTTGATGTCGTAGCACACAATCCTGCGGTAGGTGTAAACGTGTATAAAGTCGTTGATGTATTGTTAATTGCAGGGGACCATGTTCCTGTTACCCCATTATTAGATATCGTTGGTAAAGCTGCCAATGGATCTCCATTACATATTGCGGCTACCGGTGTAAAGGTTGGAACTGTATTTGGTGTTACCGTTATTGTCATTGTAGCTGTTGTAGCACATACCCCTGCTGTAGGTGTAAACGTATATAAAGTCGTTGATGTATTGTTTATCGCTGGTGACCATGTTCCTGTTATTCCGTTATTAGAAGTTGTAGGCAACGCGGCTAACGGATCTCCATCACAAATTGGATTCACTGGTGTAAACGTTGGCGTAACATTTGGATTAACTGTTATGGTCATTGTTGTGGTAGGCGAACACAATCCTGCCGTAGGTGTAAACGTGTATAATGTTGTAATCGTGTTATCTATCGCTGGCGACCATGTTCCTGTTACTCCATTATTAGATGTTGTTGGTAATGCAGCTAATGGGTCTCCACTACATATTGCGGCTACCGGTGTAAACGTTGGTGTTACATTAGGATTAACTGTTATGGTCATCGTTGTAGTTGTAGCACATAATCCTGCTGTAGGTGTAAATGTGTATAAGGTCGTTGATGTATTGTTAATTGCAGGTGACCATGTTCCCGTTACTCCATTGTTAGATGTTGTTGGCAATGCGGCTAATGGATCTCCATTACATATTGCAGCTACTGGAGTAAATGTTGGTGTTACATTTGGTGTTACAATAATAGTCATCGTTGTAGTTGTAGCACATACTCCTGCGGTAGGTGTAAATGTATACAAGGTCGTTGATGTATTATTGATTGCTGGTGACCATGTTCCTGTAACCCCATTGTTAGATGTTGTTGGCAATGTGGCTAACGGATCTCCACTACATATCGCAGCTACAGGAGTAAATGTTGGTGTTACATTTGGATTAACCGTTATCGTCATAGTTGTAGTTGTAGCACAAACTCCCGCTGTAGGGGTAAATGTGTACAAAGTAGTTGATGTATTGTTAATCGCTGGTGACCACGTTCCCGTAACTCCATTTGTAGAGGTTGTCGGCAATGCAGCCAATGGATCTCCACTACATATTGCAGCTACCGGTGTAAACGTTGGTGTTACATTTGGATTAACTGTTATGGTCATCGTTGTCGTTGTAGCACATAATCCTGCGGTAGGTGTAAACGTGTATAAAGTCGTTGATGTATTGTTTATCGCTGGTGACCATGTTCCTGTTATTCCATTCGTAGATGTTGTTGGCAATGCGGCCAATGGGTCTCCATTACATATTGCAGCTACTGGCGTAAATGTTGGCGTAGTAGGTGGATTAACCGTTATGGTCATCGTTGTGGTCGTAGCACATACCCCAGCGGTAGGTGTAAAAGTGTACAAGGTCGTTGATGTATTATTAATCGCTGGTGACCATGTTCCTGTAACTCCATTGTTAGAAGTTGTTGGCAATGCTGCCAATGGATCTCCACTACATATTGCAGCTACTGGCGTAAATGTTGGTGTTACATTTGGATTGACTGTTATGGTCATCGTTGTGGTTGTAGCACACAATCCTGCTGTAGGCGTAAACGTGTATAAAGTCGTTGATGTATTGTTAATTGCTGGTGACCATGTTCCCGTCACTCCATTAGTAGAAGTTGTTGGTAATGCAGCCAATGGATCTCCACTACATATTGCAGCTACTGGATTAAAAGCTGGTGTCGTAGGAGCCGTTATTGTCACTGTAGTATTAACAGTCGCATTACAAGTTGATGGTAATGCAGTACCAACAAAATAACTTACTGTGTATGTATTAGGCGTACTTGATCCTACAGTTATAACTCCTGTAGTAGGATTAATCGTTAATCCAGCTGGTGTTGCAGAATACGTTCCTCCAGCATCAGCTGTTAGTGTAGGTGAAATGGTACCCCCTGTCAATTGACAAACAGGTGTAGTATAACTCAAACTTGTTGCAGCAAACGCATTGTTAACAACAATTGTTTCGGTAGCACAACCTTGGCAATTGTTAGGTACCGCACATCCATTGTCAAAACAATAGGTTATATCATAACTTCCTGGCCCTGCTATAGATGGATTAAAAAATGCACGTCCGTAATCGGTTGTCACAAAAGATCCTGGTGGACAGGTAGGACAGGTATAAACCGCGCTACCTCCAACTGAACCAACTGGAATTGTAATAAATTGACACCCTCCCGCTGGGCCTCCTGGACCTGCTGGATCACCTCCGGCTATCCAAGTCCCAGTAGTTATAACTCCACCACAAGCAGCATCAGTTATTGTATATGGCATATTTGCTCCGGCAAATTGACTACATAATTCAACCCCAATTTGGGTTGTCCCTGGCCCATTATCCACCTCTAACATTGTGAAGGTGTAATTACTATTGGCGGGAGCATTATTAAGACCCCAGTAATTATTCCATGTAGGCCCTGGAAGGTTATTTTCCCAACCATAAATATGATTTCCTGTAGCATTAGCATTAGTGGGTTGTATATCGACTACTACGGCTGGAGCTATAATTCCTCCTGCGGTGGCAATATCATCTTCTCGTATCGTAACCCACCCTGCAACATCACAATCAAGGGCAATAGGAAATGGAAAAATATTTTGACTTGCATCCTCGGCATGAATACCTACAGTAGGACATGGAGGCTGTACTATTGCACAATTAGTCGATCCTGTACCACCAGTTTGTTGAAAAGTAATGGTTCCTGTTTGATTAGAAAAATTAGTAATCAACATCATATAAACTTCACCAGCAACGGCTCCTCCAATGGTAGCAGTTTCCTGAGGTGCAGGAGCATAGCTACAATCAATTACTGTATTGTTCGCAGCAGTTCCATTCCCTAAATTACAACATTCAGATTGTGCATTTGCTAAATTGGTAAAAGGTCCATATAGAATAAAATCAACATCAATTCCACTTCCATTTCCATCACTTTGAGTGATATCAAAAACAAGGTTTCCACTTGTCCCAATTTCCATGTAATACCATACTGGATTGGGTGTTGTAGATAAACAATCATAATCATTTCCACAAGCTGGTGCTGAACCATTATTAACTTGGTTCGGAAAAGCATATACTGTTGAGGTACAAAAAGGATCTGCAGTTGCACATGTTGCTCCTTGCCCAAATGACAAAGAAGTATTAGCAAATAATAATACAACTGTTAATAATCCAACAAAAAAATGGTATGTTCGTTTCATGTTTTTTAGGGTATGAGAAATCAATATATTGATCTGCAATATGTCTAATCTAAATCGCTAAATGCTTATTTTGAAAGTACTTTTGCGTGATATTCTTTCTTAATTAAGTTCAAATTATTCTTAGCCCAATCTCTGATAATTCCAGTATATTGTTCCTTCGTTTGTCCTTCTTTGTGTTTAGGTAAAGTAGCAGGGATTTTACCATCAATTGACCATGCCATAATTTTTTTCTCTAAACTCATGTAGTCAGATACTTTTACAGGTCTTTGTGCAGGTGTTGCATTTACCGTAACCGTTTTTTTTGCAGTTGGTATTTCTTTGCTTAATTCTATCTGTTGTTTTGCTTCAGTTCTTTGCTTTACCGCAGTTTCTTTGGTTTTATTAGATTGTGCATTAACTGAAAAAGAAGTCAATAATAATGCTGTTGCTAATGCTAAATTAATTTGTAAGGCTTTCATATTCAATGTTTTAGTTTTTGGTTTAATTTTTAAAGGTATAGATATTATTCTAATGGCACAAAATAAAGTTTTTTAGTTATCTAAAATATTAGAATTCTAATAAAGAAAAAACAATAATTCTGAGTTAATAAGACGCTTGTTTAAAAAAAAAGGTTGCATATCTATGAGCGAATGAGTCATAAACAAATTATGGTATAATACTAAGGTACTTTAAGAAAAAAGTAGAACTAAAAAATTGGAATATGTTTAGTTCGTCTTGCTTTTTATCTTATCAAACTAACTCCACCTTTTTCAAAATATTCACTTCCATCGAATCCTTTCGCCTTAATAATATAAAAGTAGGTTCCTTCGGGGGCTTCAGATCCTGCCAACGTTCTTCCATCCCAATACCCTTTTACATTACCCCAAGAGAACATTTTTTGTCCCCATCTGTTAAATATTTCTCCTTCAACAGATTCAAGGTTAATTCCATCAACTGTGAACACATCATTTGATCCATCCCCATTTGGTGAAAACACATTTGGTATTAAAATAGCTGACTCTCCAAATGCATCTATAATTATTGAAGTTGTGTCAGAACAAATACCATCGGTTACAATTAAGATTGCAGTATAAGTTCCTGCCCCATTATAAACATTAGTTGGCTCAAATTGGTTACTTGTATTTCCATCACCAAAATCCCAAGTGTAAGTTATTCCAGCTCCTGTTGTACTTCCATTTCCAAAGAATACACTTAATGGTATTGCTCCAGTAACAGGTGCTGCATTTATTACTGCACTAACTCCACCTACAACGACAACTACAGAATCCATTGTGCTTGAACAAGACCCAACATTATTTACATAATAAGTAAATATTCCTACGCCTGGATTTGACAATAGTAAAGGAGATCCTGTTCCTATTGAAGTTGTTCCTCCTGCATCACTGTACCAGGTAATAACTCCAACACCACTACCTGTTGCAGTAAGTGTTAAAGGGTCAGTTGCACATATTGGCACTATAGGGTTAGGGGTAATCGTATTTACTGAATCTATTGTGATTTGTATTGAATCAAGAGCAGGACAAGCATTACCAGCTGGTGCTGTATTATAATAGATTGTAAATGTTCCCAACCCAGATGTGCTTAAATCTATCGTACCATCCCCACTGTTAATAGCTCCAGGTGCAGATATCGTAAATATTCCGCCTGCTGTTCCAGTAATTGCAGCTATTGGATCAAGCCCACTAACACAATAAGATGAACTACCATAATTAAACAAAGCAGAATCTACTTGCAACACTTCAAATGTGGTAGAATCTACTGCCGCTGCACACCCTCCTGCTGACGCAACATTATTATAAATCGTGTAAATTCCAGGAGTACTTGATGCTAAAATTATATTTCCAGCTGCATCAATCGTTAACCCTCCTGGAGTAGCACTAAATACTCCACTAACAGCTCCCGCATTCATAGTTAAAACAGGGTCTATAGAATCTTGACAAAACGCTGCTTGACCATAATTAAATCCAGCTGACGGTGCAGCTGTTATTGTAATTAAGAATGTTGTTGAAGAAGGGCATGGATTTGCTCCAGGTGTATTATAGGTTACGGTAAATGCTCCTAATCCAGATGTTCCCAAATCAATTAACCCCGTTGTTGGATTAATTGACCCAGGCGCAGTAATGGTAAATGTACCTCCTGGTGTTGTTATTACCGATGGCAACGGATCGGTTCCTGTTAAACAATAGGTTCCTGATGCATAGGCAAAATTTGGATCATCATTAGGATTAACTGTGATTGTCATCGTTGTTGTTGTTGCGCATGCTCCTGCTATAGGCGTAAATGTGTACAAGGTTGTTGATGTATTATTGATTGCTGGTGACCATGTTCCTGTTACTCCATTAGTTGATGTGGTTGGTAAAGCGGCCAAAGCTCCTCCATCACATATTGCATTTACCTGTGTAAATGTTGGTGCAACAATTGGATTAACTGTTATCGTCATCGTTGTTGTTGTAGCACATAATCCAGCTGTTGGTGTAAACGTATACAAAGTTGTTGACGTATTATTAATCGCTGGTGACCATGTCCCTGTTACTCCATTAGTTGATGTGGTTGGTAAAGCGGCCAATGGGTCTCCATCACATATTGCAGCTACTGGTGTAAAGGTTGGGGTCGTGTTCGGTGTTACCGTTATTGTCATTGTAGCTGTTGTAGCACATACTCCTGCCGTAGGTGTAAACGTGTACAAAGTCGTTGACGTATTATTGATCGCTGGTGACCATGTTCCTGTCACTCCATTATTTGATGTGGTTGGCAATGCTGCCAATGGATCTCCATCACATATTGGATTTACTTGTGTAAAGGTTGGGGTGGTATTTGGTGTTACTGTTATCGTCATTGTTGTTGTAGGAGAACATAATCCAGCTGACGGTGTAAAGGTATACAACGTTGTAATAGTATTATCTACAGCTGGTGACCACGTTCCTGTTACTCCATTATTTGATGTCGTTGGCAAAGCTGCCAATGGATCTCCATCACATATTGGATTTACTTGAGTAAAAGTTGGTGTTGTATTAGGAGTTACTGTTATCGTCATTGTTGCTGTCGTTGCACATGCTCCAGCTGTCGGTGTAAACGTATACAAAGTCGTTGACGTATTATTGATTGCTGGTGACCAAGTTCCTGTTATTCCATTATTCGAAGTTGTTGGTAAAGCTCCCAATGGATCCCCATTACATATTGCCGCAACCGGTGTAAAGGTTGGAGTAACATTAGGGTTAACCGTTATGGTCATCGTTGTTGTATTAGCACACAAGCCTGCTGTAGGGGTAAAGGTATATAGGGTTGTTGATGTATTATTCATCGCTGGCGACCACGTTCCTGTAATTCCATTATTTGATGTTGTTGGCAAAGCTCCTAATGGACTGCCACTACAGATTGGATTTACCTGTGTAAAGGTTGGAGTAATTGGTGGCCCCACTGTAACATTAAAGCATGTGGAAGCACTTGTTCCACATAAATTACTTGCTGTAACACAAATATTACCTGAAGATCCAGGTGTGGCATTTATCCCAGTTGTCCCTTGTCCAGAGTTTATTGTCCACCCTGCGGGGACCGTCCATGTATAAGAACTTGCGTTAGCCACAGCTGGTATTGAATAATTTTGAGCTACTGCAACACAAACTGGACTAGTCCCAGATATAGCTCCAGGCTGAGTTGCAGGTGACGCTTGATTTGCGGGGACATAAGTCATGGTCAGTACTGCATTATTAACGCACACATCGGCCCCAGTACATAATTGAAAATTGTTTGACGCTCCATAGTTATAACTTGGAATACCACATGGAAATGTTGATCCCGTAGAAGCAGCAACACCGCATGGGTTTGAAGAACATGGGCAACCCAAACTTCCTTCATTTACAGTAGGGAAAGTACTTCCATTGATGGTTGCGGTTAAACTACCTCCATTACATTGTCCAGAAAAATAGTTAATAGATATGTTGGTAATAATATTCCCTGGAGGAACTGGGTCTGTAAAACTTTGTGTTCCACAAGCAGCTGTGTTTCCACACCAGCTTGAAAGTGTATTAAAACACCAATAATCTTGCCCACAAACAGTACATCCACCACATGCTTGAAACCCGGTATAATTTATAGTAACCGAAGCTGTTTGTGCTTTTAAAGTACCGCTTAGAAAAATGCTAAACAATAAACATAAAGAAGATAAAATGACTATGGTGGGGTTTTTCATAGTGTTAGTATATTAAAAATTAGAACTTATTTTTTTACTTGAGTAACTGTTATACTTGAAAGTATGTAACGTTTCTTTTTTGCTTTTTCAGCAGCTGTTCCTGATAACAGCTCAATAACCAAATCAGTTGTTTCTGTCTTCTTCGTCTTAGCGCAAGCTCCTTCTGAAGTATACCTAGCAGGAACCTCAACAAATGAAACGGGAGACTCTGGAGCCATTTTCCATGACACTTTAACAGGATAATTATTTGTATTTATAAGTTTTAGCAGTGCAACATTTACAGTATTACACTTGGTATTTTTCACATAGAAAGAAACCCCATTTAAGATATTAATTAAGGGTGCAGGGCCAACTTTGGCATTTGTTTCTGTACTACTGCTTGGATTTTTAAATTTATTAATTGGCATCCATGACTCTCCATATCCATGTGCTGCAGTAGTTTCTCTATTAGCAGCTTGCGAAAAGCTAAACTGAGGGGTTATCATTATAGCCAATAATATGGCAATTACTAATCCTTTCTTATTTTTCATCTGTTAGGGTTTTAATTATAGTGCAATGTTGAGCTGCAACCAAATATATAAAATCTTCGCTACTAACTAACAACATCGTGACGTATTTTTTTAAAAAAAAGTTGCATATTACAAAAAAAAATGATTGAATATCCTATTTATATTGAGTCTGGCCCATTACTATTTTTGATTTCTCTTGGTATTCAGCTGCTTTTGAATTGTTTCCAATTGTTTTAAAAACATTAGCAACATTTTGTAGTAAGACATAATCTAAAGGTGGTTTTGCCGCGGCCTTTTCAAAATATTCTAATCCACTCAATGTATCACCACTTAACATATATGAATTACCTAAGTTAATGTAAAGCTCTATTTTTTCAGGATACAGAGAAAGCACTTTTTTACCACTAACAATTGCTTTATTATAGTCTTGCTTTTTGTAATACAAATCATGAAGACGAATATAAGCTGGAAAGTACTTTATTTGATCCGAAAGCATTTTTTCGTACCAGGTAATGGCCGAGTCTGGCAAATTTCTACTTTCATAACAAAATCCATAATTATATCGTCCTTCCAGGTTGTCAGGGTTAGTTTCTATCACTTTTTTAAAGAGAGGTTGAGCATTAGTTGCATCCTTAAAAATATCTACATAAATGGTTCCAAGATTATTTGATGTAATGTAATCTTGTGGGTATTTTTTTATCCCTTCAGCCATTAATTCTACTGTCTTTTTGTAATAAAAAGTCGCTTCTTGTATTAATGCATTTCTTTCAACCCCCGCTGGTGTATGAGCTATTTTGTTAGACAAAGCATTTGCTGTGATATAGTTTAGATTGCATGAATTTTCAAAATGGGCCACATCATTTCTGAATAAGGTAAGTTCATCCTTCCAGTCAGAATTCCTTGAAACTATTTTTACCGAGTAAATGCATAAAATGATAACCGTTGTTACTTTGAAAGCGAGCTTAAAATAACTCCATTTCGTAGTTTTGTTAGCATAACCTACCTTAAACGTCAATAACAAAAGATACGCCAACCCTATACAAAAACCGAAAGATGCAAGGTAAATAAATCGTTCCCCTACGACACCTACAACCGGTGTGACGAGATTAATGAAAGGGAAAATACCGATTAAATAAATGAGAATTCCATAGGAAATAATTCTTTTCTTTTTAAGTCCCAATAGGGCATAAATTCCAAGTGCAACATGAAAAATTAAGGAACACCACATTAAGACTGATGACCAACTCACCAAAGAAATAGTCTTGAACCCATAATAGGATGAAAGAGGGTGAGGAAGTACAAGTAGTTTCAGGTAGTACCCTGCTGTATAAAATGCCATAGGAATCCTTTTAAAAAAATCAGGTTCATAAAACAATGGATTTTCAAAAAAGGCATACTCTCTCATTCCTGGAGCCTGAAATACAAACTTCAATGTTATGGCATAGCATAAGAAAACAATAGGTGCAACAAGGCCATAAAAAAGTACATTCTTCAATTTAGCATCTGTGAAAAAATAAATCGTTAATGGAATAATTGCTATAAATATAATAGCCGTTTTTTTAGATAATAAAGCTAACGTGAAAAATAGTATTCCCAAAAGCAAATTCTGCCATTTGCCAAATTCTATTTGTTTGAGAAAAAAATACAATGAACTTATTCCAAAGAAAAAGGAAAGCAACTCATCTCTACTTTTCAAATTGTTCACCACTTCACTATGGATAGGATGAACTATGAATAAAAAAGTAATAAGCAGAGGCAAAACAAGATGGTATTTTCTTAAAAGATTAGAAAGTACAATAAATAACAAGAGACATGTTAATGCATAAACTAACACATTTATAAAATGACTAATACTAGGGTTACTTTCAAAAAAATGATACTCTAATGCATAGGTAACAAGGACTATTGGCCGGTATTCAAAACTCTGTTTTTCTGATTCAACATAATGTGTTGAAAATATTTCTGGTATTCCTTTTATTCCTTTTTCAATTCTAAGGTTTGGGGTTTCTGGATTGGTAGTTGTTACAAAACCATCATCTATAGCATACCCATTTTTAATGCTATTTCCATAAATCAAAAATGACAAAACAACTATACTTCCGTATATTATTTTATTTAGTTTAGAAACTGATGTAGATTTCATAAGAAATTATTGTGCACATAATGAAAAGTAAAAATTTGCCTTTTCTGTATCTCCAATTGAATTATACAAGTTTGAAATATGGCTACACAACTTCTTATCCGTTTTGTCAATTTCATAAGCCTTAACAAAATAGACAATGGACTGGCTCACATTATAATTGTCCAAACTATGTAAGTTGGCTATGTTTAGGTATATGTTTTTTGGCTGTTCAACTTTTGTAGCTGAGATCTTTAAGATTTCTATTGCTTCTGTTATCTTCCCATATTTATTAGCCGAATTGTTGAATGCTTCATAGCCTTGCATATAATTAGGGTTTATTTCTATAACCCTGGAATAGTGTTCTAAAGCTTTTTCAGAATTTCCTTTTACACTGTATGAATTGGCTAAATTTAAGTGGGCTTCAAAATATTCTGGGTCCATACTTACAGCTTTTTCACAGTAGTAAATTGTCTTATCATAATCAGTAAGAAAGTTGACATAGACGGATCCTAAATTATTTATACTTGTTAAGTAGTTGGAATCTATTCTGAGCGCTTCTTCGTAATGGAAAATTAGTTTTTGAATGTTTGCTGCATTTTCAGGATTCGCGGGATTATTTTTAATCTCTTTTGCCAAAATAGGATAATACGTATTTGACCATAACGCATTTGCTTTAGCAGATTCTGTTAAATGCTCAACATCGTGTGTATAGAGGGACATCTGATCATGCCAATCAGGGTTCCGAGCTATTGTTCTTCCTGAATATATAATTAATATACCTGCGAAAACAGCTAAAAACCCAGTTGATAGATTGACCTTATATGCCTTTTTATCTAAGTCAACCTTAAAAAGTTTTAAAAGTAAATAACCTACTACTATACAAAAACCTAACGAAAATGTATACGTGAATCTATCTCCCACAATACCCACTATCGGAAATATTACATTCACAACACTTAACATAATCCCTAACCATAAAACAATCCCTAAACCTAAAACCTTTCTCTTATAGAATTGTAATAACCCAAAAGCACCTAATGGTACAAACACAACAACGCTAACCCATACGCGCCAATTAGACCAGGTAGCCATTGGTATTTGATTATACCCATAATAAAATGATAAATCCTTAGGAATAAACAACATTTCCAAATAAAACAAAGAGCAATAGAGCCCAACTGTAATCCTATCCATAAAATTATCTGAAAAGATTAAAGGGTTCTCAAAGTATTTAAAATTCCTAACTCCTTTAGAAGTTAATAAACCCTTTTTTATAAGAACAAAAACACCAAAAATGGCAAAAAGAGTGAACATTGAAAATAGAATTTTTTTATAATCATAAGATTTGAAATACAAAACAACTGGTAAGACTCCAGCAATTGCAAAACCATTTTTTTTAGAAAAGAAAGACATTAAAACAAAGATAGGTGCTATGATTAAAAATTTAACATTTGAAGTCTTGGCATATTTTAAGTAATACTTTAATGAAAGTAACATCCCTAAAAACATCAATAACTCATCTCTACTTTTAATATTATCAACAACTTCCGTATGTAAGGGGTGTACTAAAAAAATTAAGGTTATAACTAATGTCAAAATGATGTTGTATTCACTAAGTACATTAGATAGCACTTGAAAAATTAATACACATGTTAGTGCATACAGCAACACATTAATAAAATGGCTTATGTTGGCCTGTGTTAATTTATCCTTTTTTAATTTCTGAGCTTTTGTTTGTGAAGCTGGTAATTTTTTAAAGAACTGTTTCTCTATTGCAAAAGAAGCGATGACCAATGGTCGATAATCATAGGTTTGGTCTTTATCTTCAGCATAACGAGAAGAAAATATTTTTGGTATTGCTTTAAATCCCCCAACGACTAATTTGTTATTCTCCACGACTATATTATCATCTAAGGAGTATTCATTGTTGATTCCATTTCCATAGATTATAAATGTGAACACAACAATTAAAATGTAAAACCGTGAATGCTTAATATTAGCAATATTTATTTTCATTCATGTAAGGTTATTTGCGAACAAATATATAAATATTAATTTTACCTTTAGTTCATCTAAAACTGTTTACACGCTCCTTATATGATAGATCTTGATGAAATAGAAAAAATTCCTTTTGTATTTATTGTGGGTAGAGGAAGATCTGGTACAACATTACTACAGAATGTTTTAGACGCCAATGAAAATGTAATTCTACCTATCGAATCTCGTTTAATTATTCATCTCAAACAAAAATATTTTAGAATTACGCATTGGAATTCAATTCTTGTTGATGAACTTATTCAAGATTTATATAAAGATAAAAAATTTAACACCTTTTGGGGTATTAATAAAGTTGAATTAACAAAGAAAATAAAAACGTATCCTATTGAAAAACTAAGTTTTGCTACCATTTGTAAGATTATTTATTTAAGCTATCCTTCTCCTTTCGATAAAGAAAAAATCAACTTAATAGGTGACAAAAACCCTATATACTCTATCTTTATTGAAGATTTATTAGAAATCTTTCCTGATGCAAAATTTATACAGATTATTAGAGATTATCGAGATAATGTCGTTTCAAACCGAGCCTCTTTTACTCGAAAAGCGACAGCCGCTTTAGGAAATGGCTGGTTAGCATTTAATTTAGGTATCGAAAAAATTAAAAAAAATAAACCTAACTATTTTTACACCATCAGATATATAGATTTAGTAACCTCCCCTAAACAAAAAACAAAAGAAATTTGCACTTTTTTAGGTATAGATTATAATCAAGAAATGTTAAACTTTCATGAGAAAATTTCATCTATAAAGAAAGAAAATGATTTTGAAGCATTAGATTCTATTCATAAAAATTTAGTGAATCCAATCAATACTAAACAAATAAATAAATGGAAAAAATCTTTATCAACTCAAGATGTTGAATTATTAGATTTAATATGTGGCGATTATGCAAAAACATACGATTATTTTCCTACAACCAACAAATCATCTTTATTGTTACGATACAGGTCTTTTTTAGGTAACGTTCGATATAAAATAGATTTCTGGGTTATAAAAACCTATTACAAATCACCCTTCTTTTTGAGAGATTTTACTGGTTTTATTTCAAAAAAAATATTCGATTGGTTTAAACTCTCTACTTATTATAACCATGCTGATTTTTTATTTGAAAAAGACAACCAAACATAGACTAAAGAAGCAAAGAACATACAAACTGTTTTTGTGAATTTATTTTTTATTTTACTAACCATCGGAAAGGGCTTAACAACCATCTGCCAATAAACACTCCCTCTTACTAAAGCACAAATCCATTTTTTTTGGGTCGCTAATTCAGGTTTAAGTACATCAAACAATAAAATCACCCTTCTTTTATCAGTAAAATTCCATGCTTTATGATAAGCTGCATCATTAAACACCATCAATTTACCCTTTTCCCATGACCTGTCTTCATAACCTACCCTAAACCCACAATCTGGCAATGGTGACGGGACAACAATAGGCATATGACAGCGGTATACCGCATCGGTATCACCATAATGCGGTTTTATTTCAGAATTTGGTTCTAATATACTAACTGAAGCCGTTAGTATATGTGGAATCTTTTCTAAAATAGATATTGTTTTTGAACAAGATCTTATTCTTTTTTTTGACATTGGTAATCCCCAAAAGTAAAAACTAAATGCTTTCCATTTTTTTGGAGCATTCATCATGTCTATGGCAAAATATGGCTTTAACTCACTTTCATTTTTACTCAAGTAGTCAATAATTTCATCATTTATTATCTGGAAATTATCTTCTATCAATTTTGACCACTCAAATTGTTCTGAATTAAAATAAGTTTCATCTTCAATTGTTAGACTTTTTTCATGCAAAAAACAATACCAAGGGTTTTCCATAACAGCTTAATGGCTTATATTAAAATACGATTTTCTCTTCTTAACGCAATATTAATTTTATCTTTTAAATATTGAGGAAGGGGGCTATAAAGTTCCACTAAATCATAATCAGTATCATTTACAAACGAAAAATTGGCAATATCAAGAGGGCTAACATCTCCCGTTAGAACACCTATTCCCTTTCTTATTCTATTACTATTTCTAAGATAACCTTCTTTAGTAAGCTCATACCAAGAAAAAGAACCATCCGTTTCTAAACTCTCGGTTTTTTTATACCCAATTTGTTTATTGTATGAAATTGCACTTGAATTATTATTTAACACTTTTATGTAGCTACCATAAAATTCATTGATTAAAAAAGTATAATCATTCATTATAGTAGAACAAAGTGCAGGTATAAACTTAGTGGTTCCAAAATCTTCCCAAAAAAAAACCCCTCCTTCAGAAGTGCGTTTTTCATAGTCTATATTTTTACCATTTATCAACCCTACCTTTTTATTGTCATATTCAATAATGAAATAATTATTGTAGATGTTATTAATTGAATTAAACCAATCCATTTGCATCTCAAGTGTAATGAATTCTTTAAAAATCATGCTATTTCTAATTTCTGGTAAATTACGTTTTTCTCGAATCAACTCAACATCGTTAAGAGCTAATCTAACTAATGATATACCGTATTTAGAAATAATCATTAAATAATCTTTTTGATAGAATATGGTGGTTTGTTTTGTTGCATTTGGTATAACTTGTATAAATAGTTCCCAATTATTCCAAGGCAAAAAAGAACGAGGCTTGTGCTGAACATGATCGCCACAATAATAGATGTATACCCAAGAGGAACATCATACATCAATTTCTTATAAATAAATTTTAACCCTATTAGAAAAGAAACAATAGATGATAATAAACCGCCATAAATTATCACTTTTAAAGGAGTAGTGCTATAATAATATAAAACATTAAGATAAATGGAAAAAAGTTTGAATAACGTATATCCTGATCTTCCCTTTTCTCTAACTTGGTGTTGAACCTGAACAGTTTTAACATTTCCAGTGTACCAATTCAAAATAGCATCTAAAAACAAAAAATGATTTTGATGCTGTTCTATAATTGTATTAACAAGCTCCTTTTTTATTAAACGAAACGATGAGCCCCCCTCTTTGTTCTGTGATTTAAAATCGGAAGTATTTCTCACAACAGAACTTGCAAAGTTCCTAATCATGGAATGTTGTTTAGTTTGATATATTCCATATGTTATGTCTGCATCGGTTTCCTGTTGTTTCTCAATCAATTTAATTATTTCCTCAGGAATATGCTGTAGATCATCATCCATAGTAACAATGTAGTTGCCAACACAAAAATTGAATCCACATAAAATTGCATTGTGTTGTCCATAGTTCTTGGTTAAGTTAATTGCCTTTATCACTTCTGGATACTTTTGTTTTTCTTGCAATAATACAGCCCAACTGTTATCTGTACTGCCATCGTTCACCATCACAATTTCAAGTGTATGCTCTTTCAGTGTTTTAAAGGTTTTAATTAACCGTTGTATTAATTCAGGAATGGCATTTTCACTGTTAAAAACAGGAATAACCACAGATATTTTAGTTATTTTATCCATTAAAAATCTCCTAATAAAAACCCTCCATCCAGTGTAATCGTTTGACCTGTCATCCACCTCGAAGCATCTGACAATAAGAAAACTGCAGCGTTAGAAACATCTTCTGGTAACCCAACTCCTAATGGATATTTATTAACATGTTCATCCATTTGTTCTTTTGTGCCTTGTTGCTGAGCATATTCATACATAGGTGTTTTTACCATTGCTGAAGCGATACAGTTTGAACGAACTTTCAAATAAGAAAACTCCAAAACAATTACTTTACTGAACGATTCCAAAGCTGCCTTTGACCCTGAATACAAAGCTCCTCCTTTATGAGGGTGAGCTGCTGAAATAGACGATGAAAACACAATGGATGCATTTTTCTTCAACTTCTTTTTACGTGAAATTTGGGCCATTAATAACAATTGAATGCTATAATTAACATCAAAAGTTTCTGTAATTTTTTCTTGAGTAAGAAATTTTATTGGAAATGGTTTAACAATTCCTGCACAATGAACTATTCCATCTAATTCGGGAAGGCTTTCAACCAATTGATTGAGTTCTTCCTGATTTTGAAGATCGGCAATTAACTGACCGTTATTACCCTTTTTTAGAGATTTAAACGTCTCTTCTAATCGTTCCTTACTCCTTCCTGTTATGATAACATCCGCACCCATTTCATTAGCACTAATTGCTATTTGCTTACCAATCCCTGAAGATGCTCCAGTAACTAATATCACTTTATTATGTAAATGAAATGGCGTACTCATATTAATCGACTTCTATTAAAGGTAAACATTTTATTTCTGCATTTTTAATAGCTGCAGATGCCCAACTTAGCCCTACTCCAAATGCAGATAATAATAAGTTTGTTGGTTTTCCCAGTTTATCGCCCAATTCAGTGACCATAGTTAAAGGGATAGACCCCGAACTCGTATTCCCAAAATTTTGCAATGAATAAGGTACTTTTTCAGGTGTTATTTTTAGCTTCTTTCTTATCGATTCATTCATTAATTTATTTGCTTGATGAAACAAATAATAATCATAATCTTCTATGTCTGTATTGTTATACGACAATAGTTCTTTAACATTGGGCGGAGCCTCCCTCAAAGAAAAATTGAATACTTCTATTCCATCTAACCATAAATTTCTTTTACTCCTTTTTATCCCCACTCCAAGGTCTATCATCTCATCCGATTCAGGTGTCCAAGGAGAACGAGTAGCTCCATCGGGTATTATTATCGCATCATAGCCACTCCCATCACTTTGTAAGTTAAAGTCAATTGGAATAGCTTCTGGATCATATTCAAGATAAGTAGCTGTTCCTGCATCTCCAAACAATGGGTAAGTACTTTTATCTTCTTTTGACAATGAAAAAGTTGATTTATCTCCCACCAATAGAAGTCCTTTTTTGAAATTACCACTACTCATTAAACTGCTAATCACAGAAAGTCCATAGACATATCCTGAACATCCCAAAACGATATCAAATGCAACTGTATTTTTAGATAGTTTTAGCCTATCTTGTAAAATAATGCTCGTTGCAGGTAAAAAATAGTCAATGGTTTGAGATACTAATATTAAAACATCAATTTCGGCTCTGTTAATGTTAAGCTCTTCTATTATTTTTTCAGCCGATTCAAAACACATATCAGAGGTGCAAAGTGATTCTGATGCCACTCTTCTTTTTTCAATTCCTGTAGTTTTTACTAATAATTTTTGTTCTGACTCAGTCAATAACGAATAATCAAAGTTACTCTCCTCTTTCTTGGGAACACATGCCGCAATTGCTTTTATACTAATATTTGGAATAGTTGTTAACCCCATTTACTGTTTTTTTGCCTTAACAACATCATAAAGATCTTGTATTGTAGCGCAATTTATTAATTCCTCACCATTTATGGTAACATCATATTCTGTGTCAATTAATGCAATAAATATCAAGCCGAGCATTGAACTCCACCCCTCCATTTCTCTATAATTAGTTTCTGGTTGTAGCATCCCTTCATCAATTTCATCAATTTCAAATTCTATCTTCTTAATAAATTCAAATATATCTTCCATGGTTATTTTTCTATTTTTTTAAACTGTTATTATTGTTCCTCCCCATGAATATCCTATTCCAAATCCGCCTAACAATACTTTGTTCTTTTCCCTTAAAACACTTTTCTCATCTGCCATTTCTTTTAAAGCTATAGGTATTGTAGCAGAAACGGTGTTGCCAATATTTTCAATATTTATAATAAACTTTTCTTCAGAAATTTTTAGTCTTTTACGAATAAAGTCTAACATTTTCCCATTGGCTTGATGAAGAACAAAATAATCTATTTTTTCAAATTTAACATTATTTTTATTTAAAACTTGATCTATCAATTGTGGCACTTTTCTCAACGCAAACAAAAATATTTGTGGACTATTCATAAACATTCTCCCCCTTTTTAATCCACCAGGAAGATGTTCATGTTGTTTAAGCCATGCAACATCAGCCGGATTTTTGGTTGCGGATCGTTCAACAAAAAGATTCTTTTCCCCTTTTCCATCTGTACCAAATATAAAATTTGACACTTCAAAATTAAGTTTGCCTTCCATCTTTTGATTAGATACTAAAGTAGCTGCAGCAGCATCACTAAAAATTGCACTTAAATCAATATCAGCAGGATGTACTACTTTTGATGGTGTATCCGCTGTAACGATTAATACATTGTTACATTGTTCTGAGACAATTAACCCTTTCGCCAAACTAAGTCCATAGATATATCCCGTACAGCCATGTAAAACATCAATTGCTCCACATGCTTCAGGCAATCTTAAATCATGCTGCATAACACATGCAGTAGTAGGCCCTTTATAATCCAATGCATCAGAAATAAAGATGATATACTCTATACTATCTCTATCAATATCCCATTCTTCAAAGAGCTTTTCTACAGATTTATTACCTATATCTTTTGCCGTCTCTTCAATTTCAGCTGCATACCTTTTCCTTATCCCGCATTGATTAAAAATGTCCTCTTCTGTGATTTCTTTTTTCTCTGAAGGATCACAAAACTTTACATAGGCTTCAATAATCTCTTTATTGTCTAAAGTCTTTTTTGGGAAATAACTACTTATTGCATTTATATATACCAATTCTTAATTTTTTGATTAAAACTAAGGTACTTTAAAAGTTTAAATAAATGAACATTAAAATTAAAAATCATATTCTTAGTCTTCTATTTTTTTCTGGAAAGGAATAATATTTACTTTAGTGTTGTGATAAAATTTAATAAGCCTTATATCTCTGGAAATGAAGAAAAGCTAATTTCTTCTGCTATATCAGAAAGTGGTATTGAAAGTGATGGACAATACACTAAGCTATGTCAGTCATTCTTTCAAGAAAAATATGGTTTCAACAAATGTTATTTAACACCGAGTTGTACTTCAGCCATCGAAATGGCCATGCTGACTTTAGACCTACAACCTGAAGATGAAATTATTATTCCAAGCTATACTTTCTCCACGTGCCCTAACCCTTTTATCATTTCAAAGGTTAAAGTTGTTTTAGCGGATTGTGATAAAAACTATCCAAATATAAGTCCTGAACATGTCAAAGAACTAATTACTCCTAATACGAAAGCAGTAATGATAATGCATTATGGAGGTGTTGCATGTGATATGAATGAAATTTTAGCACTATGCAAACAACATGACCTTTATCTAATTGAAGATGCAGCTCAGTGTATTGATGCCTATTACAAAAACAAGCCCTTGGGTTCTTTTGGTGACATTAGTGTCTTATCATTTCATTACACCAAAAACATTACTTGTGGAGAAGGTGGATTGATTGCTATTAATAACCTTAATTTAATCGAAAAAGCTAATATTGCTCGGGAATATGGTACAAACCGAGCTTCTTTTAAGCAATACAATTTACCTCATTATGAAAGTGTTGGTTTAGGGTTGGCTTTCTTTCAATCAGAAATTAATGCTATATTTTTGTATGCTCAATTACAAGATATTGATGTGGTTTCTCAAAATAGAAAAAAATTATGGGATCATTATTTTAATGCTTTAAAAGGTTTAGCTTCAGGTTCAACATTTAAATTGCCCGAAATCAATTCAAACGCTACCTCAAATAATCACACCTTTTTTATTACTGTTCAAAATGAAAATGACACCAATGAATTAATTGATTATTTAGCAAAGAACAACATCTCAGCTGTAAAACATTTTTACCCACTACATCAGAGCAAATTCCATTCTGGCAAACAGAGTAACAACGATTTCCCGAATGCAACAAGGTTTAATAACACTTTAATCCGCTTACCTCTACACCATTATTTAACGTTCAAGGAAATTAATTTTATAGTAGAAAAAATAAGCATTTTTTTTAACCAAGAATAGTTATTCACAACTATAAAATTCATACGCTATAATCTTACTTTTGCCAAATGAATTACCTAAATGAACTGAATGATTCTCAGAAAGAAGCCGTTGAAGCAACGGAGGGTCCAGCAATGGTAATTGCTGGTGCTGGATCTGGAAAAACGAGGGTACTAACCTATAGAATCGCTCATCTCATTAACAAAGGTGTTGATCCTTTTAATATTCTTTCATTAACATTTACCAACAAAGCTGCTCAAGAAATGAAAGAGCGAATTGGTAAAATTGTTGGTTATTCTGAAGCTCGAAATATATGGATGGGAACATTTCACTCTGTCTTTGCTCGAATTTTAAGAAGTGAGGCAGAAAAAATCGGTTACCCACAAAATTTCACCATTTATGATACTCAAGATGCAAAAAACCTGATCAAAACAATTCTTAAAGAACAAGGATTAGATGAGAAAATTTATAAACCTAATTTAGTATACAATAGAATTTCAGCAGCAAAAAATAATTTGCTCTCAGCTGCAGCATATATTAATAACACTACTATTCAATCAGAAGATAGACAGGCTGCAAAACCGAAAATTGGTGAAGTTTATAAAATTTATGAAAGCCGTTGTTTTAAAGCTGGAGCAATGGACTTTGATGATTTATTATTTAAAACTAATGTGCTTTTAAGAGATCATCCAGCAGTATTAAATAACTATCAACATCGTTTTAAATACATCTTAGTAGATGAGTATCAGGACACCAATTTCTCTCAATACATTATTGTGAAAAAATTGGCTGCTGCTTTCGAGAATATATGCGTGGTCGGAGATGATGCTCAAAGTATTTATGCTTTTCGTGGAGCAAACATCCAAAACATCTTAAACTTTAAAACCGATTATTCTGAAGCAAAGACGTTTAAATTAGAAGAAAATTATCGGTCGACTAAAAACATTGTCAATGCGGCTAATAGCATTATCAAACACAATAAAGAGCAAATTGAAAAAAATGTTTTCACTTCTAATGTTGAAGGTAGTAAAATTAAAATTCATCGGGCAGCGACAGACAACGAAGAAGGTAAAATTGTTGCCAATTTAATTTTCGACAATCAATTAGCCGCACAAGCACATAATAAAGATTTTGCCATTTTGTACCGAACCAATGCTCAATCAAGAGCAATGGAAGAAGCATTACGAAGAAAAAACATTCCTTATAAAATTTATGGAGGACTGTCTTTTTATCAAAGAATAGAAGTAAAAGACCTTCTCTCTTATTTTCGAATGATTATTAATCCAAATGATGAGGAAGCACTAAAAAGAATAATCAACTATCCTGCCAGAGGAATTGGTAAAACCACTATGGATAAAATAGCCATTACCGCAAATAACAATCAGAAAAGTATTTGGCAAATTATTACAAACCTTAACCAATATAATGTTGGAATAAATAATGGTGCTCAAACTAAAATTGGCAATTTCATAGAAATGATGAAGAGTTTTGCTTCCCAATTGATGAGTAAAAATGCTTATGAATTGGGCAATGAAATTGCTTCTACAACAGGAATTTTAAAAGAACTTTACACTGATAGAACTCCCGAAGGAATTAGTCGATATGAAAACATACAAGAACTATTAAACGGACTAAAAGAATTTACGGAGACCGAAAATGAGGAAGATGGTGATGTTACTCCGAGAGGATTGGCTGAATTTTTACAAGATGTTGCATTATTAACCAATGCTGACAATGAAAAAGACGAAGATAGAGACAAGGTTACTTTAATGACTATCCATTCGGCTAAAGGATTAGAATTTCCTTATGTACATGTTGTGGGGTTAGAGGAAAATCTTTTCCCATCTCAAATGTCACTAACCTCAAGAGCAGATTTAGAGGAAGAACGCAGGTTGTTTTATGTTGCCATTACACGAGCAGAAAAAGAAATTCATTTATCATTTGCCGCAAGCAGGTACAGATGGGGCTCACTTATTTTTTGTGAACCAAGTCGATTTATTGAAGAAATCAGCGATGAATTTTTAGAATTCACCTTTCAGAAAGGAAGTCAACCAGAACAAAGACAGTCTTCTAATTATGAGAACAGCTATTCTTCTTCCAATAATTATAAGAAAAAGAGCACAATGCCTGCTAAAAAGAACCCTCCACCAAAAACGGTTCACACTACTCCTAAAAATCTAACAAAAGTCTCTAACACTTCTACAACAGCAACGGTAGATAGTGCGGCAAGTCTTAACTTAGAAAAAGGGATGATGGTCAATCATCAAAAATTTGGTAATGGTGTTATTGAAACCCTTGAAAATGGAAAAGCGACTATTAATTTTCAAAACATAGGAAACAAGCAATTATTATTAAAATTTGCCAAGCTTACAATAATCAAATAATATATTTACTTTTGAACTTGTTAAAATTGAACAGATTAAATGGAAGCTACAGAAGATAAAGACTACAATACCAATAGAACTCAGATGGTAATTCCTGAGTATGGAAGAAACATTCAAAAAATGGTAGAGCATGCCATTGCTTTAGAAGATAAAGATGAGCGAAATAAAATGGCTAATGCTATTATTAGTGTAATGGGACAATTAAACCCTCACTTGAGAGATATTGCAGATTTCAAACATAAATTGTGGGATCATTTATTCATTATATCAGATTTTAAATTAGATGTAGACTCACCCTACCCATTACCTAACAAAGAGGTGCTTTTCGAGAAACCAGAAAGAATGGTTTATCCAAAAACAGAAAATAGGTTTAAGCATTATGGGAAATCTGTTAAAGATTTGATTGATGCGGCTACTGCAATAGAAGATAAGGCTGAACAAAGCGCATTAACAGGTGTTATTCTCAATTTAATGAAGAAGACCTACCTTACCTTTAATCAAGATTCTGTAGATGATAATCAACTTTTTGCCGACTTAAAGTTAATGTCTAAAGACAAATTAACAGCTCCAGAAGGTTTCCAAATGATTTCTACCAATGAAGTTCTTGCCATGACTAAAAAGAAAAGAACCAACTCTAATAACAATAGGAATCATAAGCAAAACAACAAGAAACAACACTACAAAAAACGTAGATATTAATGGCTACTTTTAAAATAAAAGGTGGAAACAAATTAAAAGGGGAGCTTATCCCTCAAGGAGCAAAAAATGAAGCGTTACAAGTTGTTAGCGCAATATTATTAACCTCTGAAAAAGTTACGCTTACCAATCTTCCTTTTATTAGAGACGTTAATTTTTTAATCGATTTATTAGAAGAATTAGGTGTTAAAGTAGACAGAGCTGGAAATGGTACCGTTCATTTTCAGGCCGACAATGTAAACATTGATTACCTCCATACAGAAGATTTCAAAAAAAGAGCTGCTTCGCTAAGAGGCTCTATTATGATAATGGGTCCTCTGTTGGCAAGATTTAAGAAAGCTTACATGCCAAAACCTGGAGGAGATAAAATTGGCGCTCGTCCATTAGACACTCACTTTTTAGGGTTCACTAAATTAGGAGCAACATATACTTATGATGCTGATACTGGTTTTTATTCTCTAAAAGCTGATAACTTGGAGGGGCAGTACATTTTATTGGACGAACCTTCGGTAACCGGTACAGCAAATATTTTGATGACAGCAGTACTGGCAAAAGGGAAAACGACCATTTACAACGCTGCTTGTGAACCATATTTACAACAGTTATGTTCCATGCTTAACAGTATGGGAGCAAAAATTTCTGGTGTAGGTTCAAACCTATTGGTTATTGAAGGCGTTGATGAGTTGGGAGGTTGTGAGCATAGATTACTACCAGATTTCATTGAAATAGGTTCCTTTATTGGATTAGCTGCCATGACACAATCAGAAATTACGATTAAAGATTGTAGAGTAGATATGTTAGGAAGAATTCCTGATACGTTTAGAAGGTTAGGCATTGACGTTCAAATAAAAGGAGATGACATCTATATTCCTTCTCAAAGCAATTATGAAATAAAGAGAATGATTGATGGTTCCATACCAACAATTTATGATGCTGTATGGCCTGGTTTCACCCCCGACCTATTAAGTATCGTTTTGGTAACAGCTATTCAAGCAAAGGGTACGGTATTAATCCATCAAAAGATGTTTGACAGTCGTTTATTCTTCATTGATAGGTTGAAAGATATGGGGGCTCAAATCATTTTATGTGACCCTCACAGAGCGACCGTTATTGGTATTAATAAAGAATATAATTTAAGAGGAACTTCAATGTCTTCTCCAGATATTAGAGCTGGTGTATCGTTGTTAATTGCTGCGCTTTCTGCGGATGGGGAAAGTACCATTCATAACATTGAACAAATAGACAGGGGCTATCAATTTATTGATGATAGATTGAATGCAATAGGGGCTGATATTACCCGTCTATAAAACGTTAATAAATCGTTAATGTCGCTCTGGATACAGACTTCAACGCTAAAAAAAACCTACCTTTACTTCTTATTATGAAAATTTTAGATATGATTAAAAAGTTTAAAGCGACCATTATTCTTGGTGCAATTATTATAGTGGCAGCAGGTTTTATGCTCAAACCTTCTGGTTTTGCTGTTGGTTCCAAAGCTCCTGAATTAGCATTTAAAAGCCCTGACGGAAAAGAGATTAAGCTATCCTCATTAAAAGGACAGGTAGTATTAATTGATTTTTGGGCTTCTTGGTGTGGTCCATGTAGAAGAGAAAACCCCGCAGTTGTGAATGCTTACAAAAAGTATAAGGATAAGAAATTTGTAAATGGTAAAGGATTTACTGTTTTCAGTTATTCTTTGGATAAAGATGTAAATAGATGGAAAGCAGCTATTAAAAAAGATAATCTAACTTGGACTTATCACGTTAGTGATTTGAAAGGTTGGGCCTCTGAAGGATCAAAATTGTACGGTGTAAATTCTATCCCTATGAATTACTTAATTGATGGAAAGGGAACTATTCTGGCTAAAAATTTAAGAGGAGCGGCTTTAGATGCAGCTTTAGAGAAACACGTTAAAAAATAAGGGTAGAACAACCCTATTATTAAGGCAGAAGAACCGATTCTTCTGCCTTTTTTACGTCTAAATGTTTCTGATTGAGAAAATAACTGTCATTATGGCTCTAATTAGGACAATGGTAGTATTTTTGCCCACTCGTTTTCCGAGAATTAAAATCATATAAAATGAGCAAGAAAGATAAAGTACAAGAAGAAGAAATTGAAAACCAAGAGGAACCACAAATGGAAGATAACCAAGAGGAAACAATTGAGTTGTCTGCGGAAGAAGAATTGGAAGCAAAGGTTAAGGAAGCAACTGATAAATACTTAAGGTTATATTCTGAATTTGACAACTTTAGAAAGAGAACTCAAAAAGAGAAAATAGAACTTTACAAAACCGCTGGGGAAGATGTTATTTCTGCTATTCTCCCAATAATAGATGATTTTGAAAGGGCTCAAAAAGCAATGGAAGAATCAGACGATGTTCAAGGAGTAAAAGATGGCGTTAAACTCATTCATGATAAGATGCTGACCATTCTTAAACAAAAAGGATTAGAAGAAGTGGAGTCTGCAGTGGGAAAAGATTTTGACTTGGAATTCCATGAAGCAATTACCCAAATCCCTGCTCCTTCAAAAAAGGAAAAAGGGAAAGTAATGGACGTGATTGAAAAAGGATACCAACTAAATGGAAAAGTAATACGATTTACAAAAGTAGTTATAGGTCAATAAGATGAGTAAAAGAGATTATTACGAAGTATTGGGAGTGAGCAAGGATGCTTCCGAGTCTGAAATAAAAAAAGCTTATCGTAAGATGGCCATTAAGTACCATCCCGATAAAAATCCAGATGATAAATCTGCGGAAGATAAGTTTAAAGAAGCCGCAGAAGCTTATGAAGTCCTTAGCAACGCAGAAAAGAAACAACGATATGACCAATTTGGCCATCAAGGTGTTGGTGGAGCAGCTGGAGGTGGATTCGGTGGTGGCGGAATGAATATGGATGATATTTTCTCTCAATTTGGCGACATTTTCGGAGGCGGAGGTTTTGGTGGAGGCGGAGGCTTCGGAGGTTTCGGTGGTGGAGGCCGAGGAAGAAGAGTTAGAAGAGGAAGTAATTTACGTGTTAGAGTAAAAATGTCTTTAGAAGATATCGCTAAGGGTGTTGAGAAAAAAATTAAAGTAACCAAATTAGTTAACGCGGAAGGTGTAACTACTAAAACGTGCTCCCAGTGTAATGGAACAGGTCAGGTTACTCGAATTGCAAATACAATATTAGGGCAAATGCAAACATCATCTCCATGTAATACTTGTGGTGGAGATGGGAAAATGATTGATAAAAAACCAGATGGGGCCAATGCAGATGGTTTAATTAAAAAAGAAGAAGTTATTACCATTGACATTCCAGCTGGAGTAGAAGATGGAATGCAGCTTTCTGTTACAGGAAAAGGAAATGCAGGACCTAAAGATGGAGTCGCAGGTGATTTAATTGTTCTTATTGAAGAAGATAAACATGATACCATTAAAAGAGATGGCACCAATTTATTGTATGATTTATACCTCAACTTTGTTGATGCTGCTGTGGGAACTTCCATGGAAATTAAAACGATAGATGGAAAAGTGAAAATCAAAATAGAACCAGGTACTCAAAGTGGAAAAGTATTACGCTTAAAAGGAAAAGGTATACCAAATATTCAAGGATACGGTAAAGGGGACTTTTTAATTTATGTGAATGTTTGGACTCCTCAGAAATTAACTAAAGAAGAAAAAGAGATGTTAGAGAAATTAAAAGGTTCTGAGAATTTTAAGCCGAATCCAACAAGTAAAGACAAAGGTTTCTTTGACAGAATGAAAGATTATTTTAACTAAAGAGTTATAAAATATAAATCACATAAACCTAAATATTCCAAGCATAGTAAATATTGAACTAAGTACTAAAAAGAAAATATTCAGTGATTTCAATTTATTAATTTTCTGAAATTTAAGCCTATATAATAATAGTATTGAAGCAACACCAGGTATAAAGGAAGCCAAACCATTAGTGTATCTTCCTTCAAAAATTCCAAACATAACCTTAGAATGGTATAAGTCAAGCCATTCTTCACCACCCAATTCCGGGTACGCATAAGAGGTATATATTAGACCAGTAGTGGAATATATTGGAATAAATGAAAGTAGAATTCCCAAAATTAAAAATATTAAATTGCTCTTTTTGATTATTAATTAGTTTTACTTTTTATAATTACCTTCAATATACTCATTATTATTTTTAATGATGTAAATTTAAACCGTGATATACAAAAGCACCATAGACTGCATTAACGACCTTGAAAGAAATGGTCATTTAATCAGAATTAAAGAAGAGATTGATCCCAATCTCGAAATAGCTGCCATACAATTACGCGTTTACGAAAAAGGTGGCCCAGCTATTTTATTTGAAAACATAAAAGGTTGTGAATTTAAAGCTGTTTCTAATTTATTTGGAACAGCTGAAAGAAGTGAGTTTATTTTTAGAAATTCATTAAATAAAGTTCAACAATTGATTGAGTTAAAAAATGATCCCTTAAAAATTCTAAAAGCTCCTTTCAAGAATTTCTCTTTGGCCATGATGGCTAAAAAATCGTTGCCAAAAAAAGTTTCGAGTCTCCCTTCTCATTTTAAAGAGACTACTATAGATAAGCTTCCTTTAATTAAATGTTGGCCAGATGATGGTGGTGCCTTCATTACCTTACCTCAAGTTTATTCTGAAGATCCGGCTACCCAAGGTGTAATGAATTCTAATTTGGGAATGTACCGAATTCAATTGAATGGAAACGATTATGAGCTCAATAAAGAAGTAGGCTTACATTATCAAATCCATAGAGGTATTGGAGTGCATCAAACCAAAGCAAATGAATTTGGCAAACCCTTAAAAGTTTCTATTTTTATTGGTGGCCCTCCAGCACATACTTTAGCAGCTGTAATGCCTTTACCCGAAGGATTGTCTGAATTAACATTTGCCGGTGCTTTAGGAGAAAATCGCTTTAAATACACTTATGTTGATGGCTACTGTATTGCCACAGAAGCTGATTTTGTAATTACTGGGGAAGTTTACCCTAACGATACAAAACCCGAAGGACCTTTTGGAGACCATTTAGGTTATTACAGTCTAACCCACGAGTTTCCAGTTTTAAAAGTTCACAAAGTTTACCATAGCCAAAATGCTATTTGGCCATTCACTGTTGTTGGAAGGCCACCACAAGAAGACACTCAATTTGGAGCGTTAATCCACAAGATAGCTGGTTCCGCTATACAAACAGAAATACCTGGATTACATGAAATAAATGCTGTTGATGCCGCTGGAGTTCATCCATTATTACTGGCAATAGGGAGTGAACGTTATACCCCTTATTCTGAATTAATGCAACCACAAGAATTGTTGACCATAGCCAACCATATTTTAGGTAAAGGACAATTAAGTTTAGCCAAATACTTGTTTATTTCTAATAAAGAAGATGCGCCTGATTTAAGTTGCAATAACATCCAACGATTTTTTACTCATATTTTAGAAAGAGTTGATTGGACAAGAGACATTCATTTTCAAACGAAAACTACAATTGACACTTTAGACTATAGTGGTTCAAGAATAAATGAAGGATCTAAAGTGATTATTGCAGCAGTAGGAGATAAAAAACGTAACCTGTTGGGGGCTGGACCTGGAGAAAATTTTGAAATGGTAATTCCTGGAATTGTGGCCTGCAATTTCACCCCGTTTACCAATTACAATGCTGCAAAAGAAGAAGTTGGAGAATACACCCAAAAATTAACTGGCCAGAATTTAGAAGGAATCATGCTCATTGTGTTGGCGGATGACGCGAGTTTCATAGAGCAAAATTTAAACAACTTTTTATGGATCACCTTTACACGAAGTAATCCTGCCAAAGATATTTATGGTGTAAATAGTTTTACCAAACACAAGCATTGGGGTTGTGAGGGGCCATTAATAATTGATGCAAGGGCAAAACCTCATCATGCGCCAGCATTAGTTAAAGATGCCGAGATTGAAAAACGAGTGGATAAATTGTTTGAGAATGGTGCCTCTTTGCACTCATTAAAATAGCTATTATTTTATTTATATATTTGAAAAACACTAAACTAAGTTCTTATGAAAATTAAGCTTATCACATTTTTACTATCATTGGTTGTAATTTTTAATCTAAATGCTCAAGAAAAAGAAATTTCATTTAAAATTGAAGAAAAAATTAAAGGAAGAGAAGAAATTTATCGAACCATTCCAGTTTATGGTAAGGGTTTAATAGTTCTTGTCGCTAAAGCAGGACGTGGTTATACTTATAATAAAGCGTTTCCTTGGGATTTAAGGTATTATGATTTGGATTTAAATCTGAAACTTCATACCCCAATAAAATCTAAAGCCACAATTCACCCAAGTAAAATTTTTGGAGTACCATCAGGTGATAAAATTATCTTTATTAAAGATTATGGGGTAGGAAAAAGTGTAATAAGACAAATAAGTTTGGACGGAACATTTACCGAACACCAAATATCCAAAGAAAAATGGAAAACTGCATCTCCTGGAAATTTAAAACATGTTTTTGTAACTGATAGTGCTGTTTGCTACATCTCTTCAAAGAATGGTGATGAGGCCCATCCTAAGAAAAAAGCAGAAGAAAAACTGATTCTTTATAAAGTTAAGTTTGATAGCTACAAATCAAAAAAAATGAACTTAAAGCTCCCTAAAATTAACTCAGATGTGAAAAAGACATCCTTTTGGTCGTATGAAAATCACAATGAGGAAGGAATTTATTTTGCATCAATTAACACTGTAAAAATGGACAACGGATTTACTATTAATGCGAACATTGTTAAAAAAGACTATTACAATACTACCTTAAAAAAGGTGAAAATTAGTTTTGATAGAACTAACGTAGAACGATTAAATAGTGTTAATGCTGGTGGTGATGATTTAACATCATCAAATGGAGTAATGCTTCCTAGAAGTAAATGTGCAATTAGAATTGACACTAAAAATGACCATATTTATTTTTTTGGTTTAGAACAATTAAAAGCAAATGTTAGGGAAAACCATATGCGAACCATATTTATCAAAAAATATGATTTTGATGGGGAATTATTGTGGAATTTTGATATAGAAGGCTTGAATGCTGGTACTGGTGATATTCTAAGTATGGACTTTCTTATTAAAGACAATCAAACTGTTAGACTTTCAACTTCTGGAATTTATTGGGAATTATCAGGAGATGGAAAACCTCTAGTAGCAGGAAAAGATGATGATTCTGCAAGGGAAGTTTATTGGGAAGCAAATAAAAGCAGAGACAAAATGTTTTATCGTGATGATGTAGATGATTACAAAAATGCTCTGATTGAACACAATGATGAAACTGGAGATGTAAAATTAATGTTATTTCCTAAATAAGAATTAACCCCAATTCAGTGGACAAGACTTACAGCATCCTTTTCCTTTTTTCTTGAATTTTTCGCAACAAGTATCTTTCTTCTTTTTCTTCTTCTTAACTTCAATGATCAAGGAATTTCTCTCTGAAGGAAAATTGTATGTTGAAATGTGTTTCATATCTGAAACAAATGTACTATTTAGATTCGTTCTAAACAATACCATGAAAGTGGTATTTAGTAACATTTTTCCCAGTCCTTCCAAACTGGTTCATATCCTTGTTGTTTTATGACTTGTTCTACTTCTTTGGTTGGCCTGTCATCAGAAATTTCAAACTGCTCTAACGACTGTGGTTCAACCACATAACCTCCTGGGTTGGTTTTGCTTTCTGCACTAAATGTGGTTGCTCCAAGTTTTACAATGTTGTTTCTAAACTCTTCAGACTCACGAGTGGAAATTGACAATTCTAATTCTTCATCTAATAAACGGTAAGCACAAATTAACTGAACCAACTCCTTATCATTCATTTCAACTTTTGGCTCTAAACCACCAGAATGCGGTCTTAACCTCGGGAATGAAATAGAATATTTAGCTTGCCAATAAATTTTCTCTAAATAATTTAAGTGAAGGGCTGTAAAAAAACTATCAGTGCGCCAATCTTCTAACCCAATTAAAACACCCAGCCCCATTTTATAAATTCCTGCTTGTCCTAATCGGTCATGAGTATCTAATCGATAATAGAAATTAGATTTTTTTCCTTTAGGATGGTGTTTTTTATAATCTTCTTGATGATAAGTTTCTTGGTAAACCAATACTGTATTCACTCCAACTTTAATTAATCGTTGATACTCATCTTTTTCCATGGGTTGTACTTCAACTGAGATATGTGAAAAATATGGTCTAACTAATTTCACGGCATTTTCTAAATAATCAATTCCAACTGTTTTATTGGCTTCCCCTGTAACCAATAAAATATGATCGTATCCTTTTGATTTAACGAATTCAACTTCTTTAATTATTTCCTCATTGGATAACGTTTTTCGAGGTATTTGATTGGTAAAACTAAAGCCGCAATAAGTACATATATTTTGACATTCATTACTCAAATACAGCGGAATATACATCTGTATCGTTTTGCCAAAACGTTTTTGAGTCAATTGATGACTCATTTGAGCCATTTGTTCTAAATAAGGTTCCGCAGCTGGAGAAATTAATGCTTTAAAATCTTCTAATGTTCTTTTTTCTTTACTCAACGCATTAATAACATCATGCTCAGTTTTAGTGTAAATACTTTGTTTTACATTATCCCAATTGTAATTGTCAAATATGGTTTTAAAAGAGCTCACTAATCTAAAAAGGATGTTAATGGGCTGCTTGCCATTGCCTGGTTTGTTTGAGATCCTAATCGTGCTTCAAAGGCCATTCTTCCCGCTTCAACTCCTAACTTAAACGCTTTAGCCATTTCTATAGGGTTATCTGAAACTGCTATGGCAGTATTAACCAATACAGCATCTGCACCCAACTCCATTGCTTTTGATGCATCCGATGGAGCACCTATTCCAGCATCGACAACAACTGGAACATTGCTTTGTTCAATAATAATTTCCAAAAAATCTATTGTTTTTAGTCCTTTATTACTTCCAATGGTAGATCCTAAAGGCATTACGGCAGCAGTTCCAACTTCCTCTAATCGTTTACATAAAACTGGGTCTGCATGAATGTATGGTAAAACAATAAATCCTTTTTTCGCCAATTCCTCCGCGGCCTTTAAGGTCTCAATCGGATCAGGCATTAAGTATTTTGGATCAGGATGAATTTCTAATTTCAACCAATTCGTTTCCAACGCTTCTCGAGCTAATTCTGCCGCAAAAATTGCTTCTTTTGCCGTTCTAACTCCTGAAGTATTTGGTAATAAATTAAATTGAGGATGATTCAAGTGCTTTAAAATATCATCTTCATTATCTGCTACATCAACTCTTTTCAATGCGACTGTCACCAATTCAGAACCTGAGGCATACAATGCTTCGGCCATTAATTGACTGGAACTAAATTTACCTGTACCAGTAAATAGTCTTGAGTTAAATTTTTTACCTGCTATCTCTAACATAATCAATGAGGTATTAGTGGGTTTTCGTATCCATCTTTTATCATTTCTTTTAGAACTTCTATGTCTACATCGGCCAGTTTATTGATATATAAACATCCTTTTCCTGTTTTATGTTTTCCTAATCTGTTCAATCTTTCTTCATGCATAGAAACATCGCATCCACTGATATACATAGAAATTTTTGCCTTACGTGGGGAAAAACCACACTTAAACCAGTCACCTTCTCGTCCACTTGCATATTTGTAATGTAAATCACCAAAGCCAATAATGCTTGTCCCCCACATTCGAGGTTCTACTCCCGTAATTTCTTTCATCATTTCTAAAATCTCAAAAGCATCTTTTCGTTTTCCTTCATGATCAACTGCATTGATAAAATCTTCTACACTTAGTTCGTTTTTTTTTGTTTTTAGTTCGGCCATAATTCTTTATTTAAAATGGTTAGTAGTTCTTCTGTTTTCGAAAAGTCATTGGACAATAATCCAGAAACCGCAATTCCATAAATTCCTGTTTCCAATAAAGGATCAATATTTTCTATTTCAATTCCACCAATGGCAATAATTGGTGTTTCTTGAAGCGAATAATAAGTTTTTAGTTGATTCAGTATTTTATCGTATCCTTCTATCCCTAAAACAGGGCTTAAGGCTTTTTTAGTTTCCGTAAAGGTAAAAGGTCCCAATCCAATATAATTGGCACCTTGTTCAATTAACCCCTCAACTTCTTTTAAGGTGTTTGCAGTACCTCCAATTATAGCATTTTCTCCGAGGATAGACCTTGCTTCAGAAATATACATGTCTGCTCTTCCTAAATGAACTCCATGTGCATTAACTTTTTTGGCGACCTCAACATTGTCATTAATGATTAAAATAACATCGTATAAATCGCAAATGACCTTAGCTTCTTTAGCAATCGTTAAATATTCTTCGTCAGATTTATTTTTGACTCTCAACTGAATCCATTTTATCCCTGCAATACAAGCTTCTTTCACACAATCAATGTGCGAGAGTGTCGCTGTTTCTTGGGTAATATAGTGTAGTTTTTCAATCATAATCTATGTGTTCCTAACAACGTAGGAGAACTGTTTAAAAATTTATACATATAGTTTTTGCTCCTTAAACAAGCTTTTATCATAGGAAACCCTATTGTCAAGTTTGCAGTCAAAGCAGATGAAAAAACACATCCTGATCCATGCTTTTCGTAAAGTACTTTCACTTTTGGGTTAAAAGGAAATGTGTTTTGATCAAAATACAAATAGTCTTTTCCTTTTGCATTAGGGTTGTGCCCTCCTTTTAAATAAACATTGGTAAACTGGGCTAAATGTGTAGCTCCTTCATGAGCATTTTCATTTCCTGAAAGTTGCTTTATTTCATTCCAGTTAGGAGTAATGACATAAATGTCCTTGAGCACTTCTTTCAATTTAGATAAATCATGCTCAAAATTAAATCCAGCACTTGCAGATAAGATTGGATCCCAAATAATTTTTGGTTGTTGGTTTTTAGTTTTTAATTGTTGGATGATTTTTGCTAAAAATTCCAAAGAAGGAATCAATCCGATTTTTACAAATTCAAATTGATGCTCTTTTAACAATACCTCTAATTGAGTAAAAATTTCATCTTCAGCTATCCAATTGGGAACAATAAACTCGCTTTCATTTTGTATGGTGTTAGCTGTAATGACTGCAAATCCAGCGCATTTATTGGCTTCAATGGTTTTAATATCGGCTATAATTCCAGCTCCTCCCGAAGGATCGAAACCTGCTATAGTCAATATTTTTTTTCGCTCTTTACTCATGTTTTTTCCATACTGAACCTAAAAAAGCTCCTCCATCAAAACCTAATTCAAGCAACTCATTGAAATTTTTTTCAGTCACCCCTCCTAACCCTATTACTTTTATTTTTCTTTCTTTTTTCAAAAACTTCCTTAACTCTTTTTTATCAAATTTAGCATGATACCCTGTTTTCGAAATACTATCAAAAACGGGACTCAAAAAACAGTATTCCTCTCCGTCATTTATTCTGTCTACCTCCTCAAACGAATGACAAGAGATTTTTCTCGATTTATGAAGTACTGTTTTCTGTTGTACTTCATCTAACAGTTCATTGAATAAACTCAACACTTCGTTTTCTGTCCAATCTGGTTTTCTTAAATGAAAAACCTGCCAATTTCCTGAACTCATTTCATTGTTAATTAATGAAACTTCATTTTCCAATTGAGCTGGATGTGAAAAAAGTATTCTCACTACAAATAAACTTCACCTCCCTGTTCAGCAAATTCTTTCGACTTCTCTTCCATCCCTTTTTCCAAAGCAGCACCTTCATTAATCTCTTGTTTCGCAGCAAACTCCCTCACTTCTTGAGATATTTTCATAGAACAAAAATGTGGCCCACACATTGAACAAAAATGAGCAATCTTAGCTCCTTCTGCAGGTAATGTTTCATCATGGTATTCACGTGCAGTGTCTGGATCTAAGGATAAATTAAATTGATCATTCCATCTAAATTCGAAACGTGCTTTACTCAATGCATTATCCCTTATTTGAGAGCCTGGATGTCCTTTTGCCAAATCAGCTGCATGCGCTGCCAATTTATATGTAATTACGCCTTCTTTAACGTCATTCCTATCGGGTAATCCAAGATGTTCTTTAGGTGTTACATAACACAGCATTGCACAACCGTACCAGCCAATTTGTGCTGCTCCAATTGCTGAAGTAATGTGATCGTAACCAGGGGCTATATCCGTTGTTAATGGTCCTAAAGTATAAAATGGTGCTTCGAAACATTCCTGTAGTTGTAAATCCATGTTCTCTTTAATCATATGCATTGGCACATGTCCAGGCCCCTCAATCATTACCTGTATATCGTGTGCCCAAGCAATCTTAGTCAATTCTCCTAATGTTTTTAATTCTGCAAATTGCGCTTCATCATTGGCATCCGCAATACTTCCTGGGCGTAAACCATCTCCTAATGAAAATGCCACATCATAAGCTTTCATAATGTCACAGATGTCTTCAAAGTGTGTGTATAAAAAACTCTCTTTATGGTGTGCTAAACACCATTTTGCCATAATTGATCCTCCCCGGGAGACTATTCCAGTAACACGATTTGCAGTCATCGGAACATAACGTAATAAAACACCTGCATGAATGGTGAAATAATCTACTCCTTGTTCGGCCTGTTCTATTAAAGTATCTCTAAAAATTTCCCATGTTAAATCTTCTGCTTTTCCATTTACTTTTTCTAACGCTTGGTAAATTGGGACAGTACCAATTGGTACGGGTGAGTTTCTAATGATCCATTCCCTTGTTTCATGAATGTTATCACCAGTAGATAAATCCATGATGTTATCTGCTCCCCAACGACAAGCCCAAACAGCTTTTTCTACTTCTTCTTCTATACTTGATGTAACAGCACTATTCCCAATATTAGCATTTATTTTTACCAAGAAATTTCTGCCAATAATCATTGGTTCACTTTCAGGATGGTTAATGTTATTAGGAATAATAGCTCTACCTGCCGCCACTTCATCTCGAACAAATTCGGGAGTGATTTCTTTTACTGGCGTATTTGCCCCAAAACTGTTTCCTGGGTGTTGCCCTACTTGATCATTGTATTCTTTTAATTTTTGATTTTCACGAATGGCAATGTATTCCATTTCTGGTGTAATGATTCCTTTTTTTGCGTAATGCATCTGTGAAACATTAGCTCCTTTTTTTGCTTTTAATGGTTTTTTGATATGCTCAAAACGCAAGTAATCAATGTCAGAATTTAGCAACCTTTCTTTACCATATTCAGAAGATATGCTATCCAACTCTTCTACATCTCCTCTATCTAAGATCCATTGCTGACGAATAGGCTCTATTCCTTTTCTTACATCAATTTTAATGTCTGGGTCTGTATATGGACCACTGGTATCATAAACTGTTACTGGATCATTTTTAGAACTTGAGCTATTAAAATTATCTTGGGTATCTTCTAAGGTGATTTCACGCATCGCAACATTTATATCATGAATTTCTCCTTTTACAAAGATTTTCTTTGAAGCAGGAAAAGGGGTTCTTGTTATCTGGTCTTCGCTTGGTATTTTTTCTTTTTTCATAGTATATGTTTTATCCGCCCTGTGTGGCTTTTATAATTGTTATGATATCATTCTCTTTTAGTATTGTTTTATTCCAATCCGACTTAGAAATTACAGTTAGGTTAACAGCTATGGCAGTGCCTTTTGAATCAATCTTAAGTTGTTTCATTAGCAGCTCAAGGTCTGCTGATTCGTCAACTTCTTTAGCATTATTATTAACTGTAATATTCATTTTTATTGAATAAAATAAATTGCTTTAGAAATATATAAAGGGATTAATCCTAAGATACTTTTTCCTTCGTCCGCATTATCGGTATCAGGTTAAAAGGGTATCATCTCAGCCATATAAATAATGGCACCCCTAAAGCTATCTCAAAAATAGTCATTAACTAAAAAAGGCGACTCAAATTGAGTCGCCTTTTTATTAACATTTTCACAAATCTTCTAAACTAATACTCCATCAAGTATTGAATTTAATGTTTCACTTGGTCGCATTGCTTTAGTAGTTAACTCATTTGTTGGGATATAATAACCTTCAATTTCTTGGGCATCACCTTGGTATTCAATTAACTCAGCTGTAATCTTATCCTCATTTTCTAACAAACTTTTTGCTATTGGAGCAAATTGAGCTTGTAGTTCAGAATTTTCTGATTGATTCGCCAATGCTTCGGCCCAATACATTGCTAAATAAAAGTGAGAACCTCTGTTATCGATTTCATTTACTTTACGTGAAGGAGACCTTTTGTTATCTAAAAATTTACCTGTTGCCTCATCTAAAGTATCAGCTAAAACTTGAGCTCTTTTATTATCTGAAGTAATTGCTACATGCTCTAAAGAAACTCCTAACGCCAAAAACTCTCCTAAAGAATCCCATCTTAAATGACCTTCCTCTAAAAATTGTTCAATGTGTTTTGGAGCAGAACCTCCGGCACCGGTCTCAAATAAACCTCCACCATTCATTAACGGAACGATAGACAACATTTTTGCCGATGTTCCTAATTCTAATATTGGGAATAAGTCAGTTAAATAATCTCGTAATACATTTCCTGAAACAGAGTTAGTGTCTTTTCCAGCCTTTACTCTTTCCAACGTATAGCTCGTTGCTTCCATCGGAGACATAATTGGCATTTCTAATCCAGAAGTATCATGGCTTGGTAAATATTTATTCACCTTTTTGATTACCTCAGCGTCATGAGCTCTATTAATATCTAACCAAAAAACTGCTGGATTACCAGTTGCCCTTGCCCTATTTACAGCTAGCTTAATCCAATCTTGAATTGGAGCATCTTTAACCTGACACATTCTAAATAAATCACCATCCTCAACACCTTGCTCAATTAAAACAGTTCCATTTGAATCAACAACTTCAATTTTTCCAGAACCTTTTAATTGGAAAGTTTTATCGTGTGAACCATATTCTTCAGCTTTTTGAGCCATCAAACCAATATTAGGAACAGTTCCCATTGTAGTTGGATCGAAAGCTCCATGCTTTTTACAAAACTCTATTGTTGATTGAAACACTCCAGCATAACACCTGTCTGGAATAATTGCTTTTGTATCCTGTAACTTTCCAACTTTATTCCACATCTGGCCTGAAGAACGAATCATCGCAGGCATACTCGCATCAATAATCACATCACTTGGCACGTGTAAATTAGTAATCCCTTTATCAGAATTAACCATCGCTACCTCTGGTCTGTCAGAATAAACTGTTTCAATTGCAGCTTTCACCTCAGCTTCCATTGCATGACCCGAGATCTTAGCATAAACATCTCCAATCCCATTATTTGCAGTTATTCCTAACTCCACAAACAAATCTGCATATTGCTCAAATACATCCTTATAGAAAACTTCTACAATAGCTCCAAAAATAATTGGATCAGAAACTTTCATCATCGTTGCTTTCATATGAACAGAAAATAAAACACCATTTGCTTTAGCATCTTCTATTTCTTTAGCAACAAAAGCTTTTAACTTATCTAAACTTAATACCGAAGCATCAATAATTTCTCCAGCTAATAAAGGTGTAGAAGCTTTTAACACTTCAACATCTCCACCCTCACTCACAAACTGAATTTTTACATCAGTAGCATTTTCTACAGTAACAGATTTTTCACTCCCATAAAAATCTCCCTCACTCATACTCGCAACATGCGTTTTAGAATCGCCTACCCAAGCACCCATTGTGTGTGGATTCTTTTTAGCATAGTTTTTAACAGCTTTAGGAGCTCTTCTATCAGAGTTTCCTTCTCTTAAAACAGGGTTAACAGCCGACCCTAACACCTTTGCATATTTTGCCTTAGTAGCGTCATCACCAGGATAGTTTGGCACTGCAAAACCTTTAGCTTGCAACTCTTTAATTGCCCCTTGCAATTGAGGAATGGAAGCCGAGATATTCGGCAACTTAATAATGTTCGCTTCAGGAGTTTTTGCCAAATCACCTAATTCAGCCAACGCATCTCCCATTCTTTGATCATCCGTTAAACATTCCGGAAAATTTGCTAAAATTCTTCCTGCCAAGGAAATATCTTTTGTTTCAATCTCTATCCCAGAAGAAGCAGTAAAAGCCTTTACTATTGGTAATAATGAATGTGTAGCTAACATTGGAGCCTCATCGGTCATGGTATAAATAATCTTTGCCATTTCGTATTTTTTTTGCTGAATAATTGGATTGAAACTGAGCAGCGAAACTACTCAAAATCTACCTTTTTATAAAGGAATTTAAACGTTAATAATTCAATTTTTTAGCCCCTTTGGAAAAACGAAGGTAGGTAGACAAAAAAAGAAATAAATTTATTCACAATTATTTCTTTGAATTATTCAATAAAAATGATTTATTTTGCAGTCCTCAAATTTTTAAAGAGAAAAGAGATGTCAAGAGTTTGTCAATTAACAGGAAAGAAAGTAATAACGGGTAACAATGTTTCTCACTCTAAGAGAAGAACTAAAAGAAAGTTTTACCCAAATTTACAGACTAAGAAATTTTATATCCCAGAAGAGGATAAATGGATTACATTAAAAGTATCTGGATCTGCTATTAGAAATATCAATAAACTTGGAATTTCTGCCTGCATTAAAGAAGCTAAATTAAAAGGATATATGTAATAAAGTACTGCTTTATTATTTTGAAACGCTGTTACCATGTAACAGCGTTTTTTTATACCCAACATTTCCATAACAAGTTATTGATAACTTTAAGCATACTCGTTTGGTTTACTGTTATAAGCCAATTAATTTCGTTATTGTAATGAAAAATACACTTTTACTACTTCTGTTTTTCCCGTTTTCCTTAATTGCTCAGGAGATTGTTTTTAATTTAGATACGGATACAAGTAGCGTTCAATCTACTTACGACACTGATCTTTTACCCGCAGCATTCTTTGCGAAAAACCGACAAGCCCTACGTGATTTTATGCCAAAAAATTCTGTCGCTATCTTGTTTTCAAACCCTGTGAGAAATAGGTCTAATGATGTTGACTATGAGTACCATCAAGATCCGAATTTTTATTATTTAACGGGATTAAGGGAGCCTCATGCTGTTGTTGTCATCTATAAAGAAGATCAGGAGTTTAAAAACAATCTTAAGACCAATGAAATTCTCTTTCTTCAAAAAAAAGACAAAAGAGATGAGCTCTGGACAGGCAAACGGTTAGGTGTTGAAGGTGCCGTCTTAAATTTAGGTTTAAGTACGGCAATGGGTAATGAAAAGTTTTTGAGTTTTGAGAATGACTATGAAAGTTTTGACAAATTATTAGTTTTTGAAATCATCGAAGATGTGAAAAACACCAATGAAAAAGGAGATTTATATGGACTGCTTCAATCGTTTAAACTGTCTACACAAAATTCAACCAATATTGATACACGGAATTTAAAACAAATTATGGCAAGTCTAAGACAGATAAAATCTGATGAAGAAATTGCTTTGTTAAGAAAAGCAGTAAACATGACTTGTGAGGCACAAATTGAATTAATGAAAGCGCTAAAGCCGGATATGACAGAGTACCAATCTGAAGCCATCGTTGAATACGTTTTCAAAAAAAATGGAGCTGAATACCCTGGTTTTCCTTCTATTTTGGGAGGAGGAGAAAACAGTTGTATCATTCATTACAATAGCAATAGAAAGCAATTAGTCGGTAAAGATATGTTAGTAAGCGATATTGGCGCTGAATATCATGGATACACTGCAGATGTTACCAGAACAATTCCTGTTGATGGTCATTTTTCGAAGGAAGAAAAAATTATATACAATATTGTCTTAAAAGCCCAACAAGCTGGGATAGATTCTTGTAAAGTGGGAAATAAGTTTTGGACACCACATGATGCTGCAACTAAAATCATCACTAATGAATTATTGAAATTAGGAGTTATTGAAAAATACTTTCATGTTCAACGTTACTTTATGCACGGCACTTCTCACTATTTGGGATTAGATGTTCATGATCCTGGCCTGCATGGAACGTTACAACCTGGAAATGTAATTACGGTAGAACCTGGAATTTATATTCCAGAAGGATCCGATTGTGACCCAAAATGGTGGAACATTGGAATTAGAATTGAAGATGATATTTTAATTACGGTAAATGGTCCTGAAAATTTGTCTGCTAAAGCTCCACGAAATATTGAGGAGATTGAAGCATTGATGAAAGAGAAAAGTCAGTTCGAAGACTAATTCAATTCTTATCAATCTTCTTTTAATTCTACTCTTGTTTCTGATACAATCGTAATTGTCCATTTATGATCATAAGGACCATTTATAGTAATTAGTTCTGACATGGCTTTGCCGCCCAATAAATTTGCGGTTAATTTTTCTTCCCCTTCATTTATCGACTTGTAATCAGTATACTTATACGGAACTACATCTCCAAATTCAGTATTTCCAAACTTGACATCATTAGCAGTATATGGAAGGCTACTCCATATCCGAATTGAATTATCATGCTTTTTAGTGCAACTAAAAACTCCTGAAAATAATAAAAGGATTATGATTAAATTTTGAATCTTCCTCATCAACTTTATAATCTAATTTGCCACCTCACTCAAAAACTTAATACGTAGCAAACGCATTTCTTCTTCAGAAAAGGAATCTTCAAATTCTTCTAAGGCTTCTTCTACATCATCACTTTCAGCCTCCATAAAATAATCAAAAACTTCTTCTTGATCAGTTTCATCTACCTCCTCATTAATGTAGTAATCTAAATTTACTTTAGTGCCTGAAAGTACGATGTGTTCAATTTCGGTTAAGATATCATCAACATCTTTTCCTTTTGATTTAGCAATGTCTACTATAGGAATTTTCCGATCTATGCTTTGTATAACAAAAACTTTTAGTCCTGATTTATTAACTACTGATTTCACTACCATATCCAATGGCCTTTCAATATCATTATCTTCTACATAACGTTCTATCACTTCCAAGAATTCATCTCCAAATTTCTCTGCTTTTCCTTGTCCAACGCCAGATATATTCGTCAACTCTTCCATCGTAATTGGATAACGAGTTGCCATATCTTCTAATGATGGGTCTTGAAAAATTACATACGGAGGTAGTCCTTTTTCTTTACCGATGGATTTTCTTAAATCTTTTAGAATGTTAAACAATGCTTCGTCAGCCGCTCCTGCGCCACCTTTTTGAGGAACAATAACATCCCCATCATCCACATCACTATAATCATGTGCTTTCACCAACTCTATAGAAACGGGGGTTTCAATAAATGCTTTCCCTTTTTCACTTACTTTAAGAATACCATAATTCTCAATTTCTTTAATCAGTAAGCCATATATAATGCATTGACGAATAATCGCATCCCAATACTTTTCATCTTTTTCATTTGCTACATCCTCTCCTTTCCCAAACATTTCGTGGGCATCGTGTCCAAAAGATTTAATATCTGAACTAGCAATTCCGGCCACAAAATTGGCTACATATTTAGCTTTAAACACTTCCTTTAATCCTAAAATGCACTCCAATAAAACCTTTACATCATCCTTACCTTCAAATTTTTCTTTAGGGTGAGCACAATTATCACACAATCCGGCATCTGAACAATCTCCATCAGTATATTCCTCTCCAAAATAATGTAACAGCTGTTTTCTTCTGCAAACTGCGGTTTCTGAATAAGAAACCATTTCAAAGATTAATTGTAACCCTATTTCCAATTCTGCAACCGGTTTTCCATGGAGGAATTTCTCTAACTTTTCTATATCCTTATAACTGTAGAAGGCTAAACATATTCCTTCTCCTCCATCTCTCCCTGCTCTTCCTGTTTCTTGATAATAACTTTCCAAACTTTTAGGAATATCGTGATGAACTACAAAACGAACATCTGGCTTGTCTATTCCCATTCCAAAGGCTATGGTTGCAACAATTACATCAGCATCTTCCATCAAAAATGCATCCTGATTTCGAGCCCTTGTTCCTGAATCCAGTCCAGCATGATAGGGTAATGCGTTGATTCCATTCACTTGTAATAACTCAGCAATTTCCTCTACCTTTTTCCGGCTTAAACAATAAACTATTCCTGATTTACCTTGATGTTTTTTTATAAATCGAATGATCTCTTTTTTTACATCCTTTTTCGGTCGAATTTCATAGTAAAGATTAGGCCTATTGAAAGAGGCTTTAAAAACCTTGGCACCAACCATTCCTAAGTTTTTCTGAATATC
>JAJCYO010000034.1 GCA_029262875.1 Flavobacteriales bacterium | reverse complement strand
GAGTCTATAGGAGCTATACCACTCATCCAATTACCATTGGTAATATCGTTCGATTGTGTTTTATGAACATCACTTTGTCTACCCACAAAATTCCACATAAAATAACGCCAATACAGATGTCCCCATTGGTAGTTGATTAGGAAAGACATGTTCTCTCCAAAGGTTGGAATTTTAACGGTTTCGCCATTAGACGCTTTTTTATTTTTTCCTTTGTACCCACTCCAGGCTTTGTATGCTTGAACGTGATGCGCCTGAGAACTCCACATACGCGGTAAAAAACCAGATGTTCTTTCATCATAGTTCGGTTTGGTTTCTTCGCCTTCATTGGTGTGGATATATACTCCATTTTCTTTGTCCTGAAAATATACTGCCGGTCCTTCTATGTAAGGCTCACTTGCATCTAACGGTGTGTTAAAATACTGACCAGATAAAAATGGTGCAGACCCATATTGTTCACGATTTAAGTAAGACAATAAACTAAATGCATTTTCTGGATTGTTTTCATCCATTGGCGGATTTGCTGCAGATCGTACCATAATTACTGCATAAGTTGAGTAACCTATTAGAATTACTGTGGTACATAGAATGATCGTATTCCAAACTACCTTTCCGTTCTTTTGAGTGTAATAAAGTCCAAATGTGATGAGCGCCATCAATGTGAAAATAAATGCTAAAAGACCTGAGTGGAAACCCATTCCCATAGTATTCACAAAGAAAAGCTCAAACATGGCTCCTACGGCAACAGTACCAGGAATTATTGCAAACTGTACTACTCCCAATACCAAGACTGAAAATCCACCAGCTATTAGAAAATTCTTAAAATTAAGTTCTCTTGTTTTAAAGTAATAAAGGAAAACCATTGCTGGTATAGCCAATAAGTTCAGCAAGTGAACCCCTATTGACAACCCCATTAAATAGGCAATAAATACAATCCAACGTGTACTATGTTTTTCTTTAGCGACTGCATCCCATTTAAGAATGGCCCAGAATACTAAAGCTGTAAACAAAGATGACATGGCATACACCTCACCTTCCACAGCCGAAAACCAAAACGAATCAGAAAATGTATAGGCTAAAGCTCCTACTGCCGCTGCGCCCAATATGGCTATTTGCTTACTTTGTGTTATTTCTCCTGTTTTACGCGCCAACTTCCCTACTACTCGGGTAATGGACCAATATAAAAACAGGATGGTAAATGAACTACTTAGAGCCGATAAAACATTAATCATATATCCTGCAGATTCACCATCGGTAAACATGGTGAAAAATCGACCAACTAACATAAATAATGGCGCCCCAGGAGGGTGACCAACTTCCAAATTATAAGCAGTGGCAATAAATTCACCACAATCCCAAAAACTTGCTGTTGACTCAATAGTAGATACATACACAAAGGATGCTATCATCCATATTATCCAGCCAATTATGTTGTTTAGTTTTTTGTAATTCATCAGTATAATTTTAATAGGATACGAAAATATGAAATTCTTAAGGAATTCACGTTAATGGATGTTAATCATTGTTAAAAAATGTTTTGTGTGGAAAAAAAATATTATTACATTTGCCGACCTTAATGCCCGATGGTGTAACTGGCTAACACATCTGTTTTTGGTACAGAAGAGTCTAGGTTCGAAACCTAGTCGGGCAACATTAAGAAAATCAAACCCTCCACAATAGTGAAAACGTTGCTGGAGGGTTTCTTTTTGCAGCTAAAATGCTACTTTATTTCTACAGTATAGAGATTAACCAATTGAGCATCCATCTCACTATTGAAAATAAAATTTAAATACTTGGCCTCATCTTCTTTGAAATTAACATCCAGAATAGCTCTACCTATTTCAAGGCCAGCATCATCAAATGCCTTGCTGATTAATGTTGAAGAATCTGGCTCATTCGCAATTACATAAACAGAATACCCTTTATCAGAAGACCCGACACCAAAACTCTTTGCAACCGTTTTTGTATACCCTTTTGATTCCATTTCCTCGGAGAAAGTAACTTCAACAAGCATCTGATTGTCAATTCCTTCACCTATTCCCTGGGTCAATTCCGTCATGGTTTCTCCAAGTTTGTTCCCCACTCTTTTTGTCGTACTTTCTTCTGATCCGCATCCAATCAGTAAAAAACTACCGAAAAGGACAGTTGAATAAATAAAAACTTTTTTCATAAGGCTAACTATTTATTAATAACTTATAAGAGCACCCAAGATAGTAAAATCTTTGAAATAGTATTGACATAGACTTCTATCCTACACTAAAATTTAACATTTAAATCTAACCTGAAACGGTTTCCTGTTTCTTTTGATATCTTATTGGTTACAATGCTTTCTACGGAATATGTTCGTGCCACTAAATTAATTTTAGCACTAAAAGCATATGCCGCCCTGAATTCAAACCCAGCATAATTTGTATTCCTATTTCGGTTAATGTTTCCCCATCTCACCCAATCGTCCTCAACATAGTAATCAACTACAGAAAATTTTTCTTTATATGCATAAAAAATCGCCAATAACCAATCGCCTTTTTCTTTAAGCTTACCAACTTTAGCACTGATAACGTACCCAATCAGCTGATCTCTATAAACACTATCTATGTTTTTATAGTTAGATGCTATTGTTCCATTGGTGTCACTATAGTCCTCTAAATTCATAGTATAATCAAATCCTAAAGCAATAGGGACTTTTGTTTTGACTCTGAAATTTACTCCTGAGATTAGCAGTTTATAATTCATCCTATACCTATTTCCTGTATACAAATCATCTGCTTCTGGAACGTTAAAAATTCGATCAAATTGATAATACCCTGTAGAAAGTATAGCACCGAATTTTTTATTGTTATAATCTAATGTGAGCTGTCCTGCTCCCATTGTTCCATCAACACCTCCATTTTGTTGATGATTAGTAATAAAATAGGAGATCGTTGGTTTAAATTTTATGGTATTTTCTCCTAAAACACTCCCTACAACAAGACCTTCAGGGTTAACATCATCATCCCAAAACAGTTCATTTTGTTTCCAAAACGGATACGAATTCTTGCCTACCCATCCCCACATTTTTTTATATTTTACAGATATGAATGCCTTATCTAACTGAAATGGAAGGCTTGAAAACCCCACATAACCCACATTAACATGAGGTGACTGTATATTTGAAGGAACTCCAGTACGTAACCTGCCTCCTGCTGAAATATGCTGATTCAACTGATAATTTAAACCAAGTCTAAAACGGTACCTCATTCTCGACCTATCATCTCTCATGGTGCTATCACTATTCCATGAATCCCAATCATGCTCACCCCTAAAACGAAAATCGCCATACCATCTTAATTTATCTTCTTTTTTGTCATCTTGAGCTTTTGATGCTGGAATAAAGAGAATTCCCAGTACCATAATTAGAAAATATTTTGCGTAAAATCTGCTACAATATTCTAATCCATTTTTCCTCATGTCTCCTTTAGATTAAATTGTTTAAACATTAAATTAGCATTACCGCTTTACCCAAATTCAAATAGGTAATGTAAAAGTAGGGTGAGTAAAAAACAAAAATGATGAGATGTATCATAGATGATGATGAAAAACACATAAAGAAACAGCTACATAATTAGCCTCTGAGCTCAATAAAATATATGATTAACTTAATTTAGCAATAATGAAAAAAAGGATCAGCATATTAGGTTGTGGATGGTTAGGAAAACCGTTGGCTGAGTTTTTTTTAAAAAAGGGATATTCGGTTAAAGGGTCCGTCTCTTCAGAAAAAAACCTTAAAAAACTTACTTCATTAGGAATAGCACCCTTCGTAATAAAGCTTGAAACACTCCCATCTGACATTCTAAACTTTCTTGATGCTGAAATTTTAATTGTGGCTGTCCCTACAAAAGACATTATTGCATTTCAATCGTTAATAGACAAAATTGACAACTCATCCGTTACCAGAGTTATATTTATTAGCTCAACTTCTGTGTATTGTAATTCAAACAAAATTGTTACTGAGCAATCAACATTGAAAGCCTCTCCTTTAGTAGAAATTGAAACCCTATTTAAGAATAGCTCCCAATTTTCGACTACCATCATTAGGTTTGGTGGTCTTATAGGCTATGATAGAAATCCTGCATATTTTTTCTCTGAAGGGAAGAAAATTCCAAATCCTGAAGGATACGTCAACATGATTCATAGAGACGATTGCATTCAGATTATTGAACAAATCATAGAAAAGGATATATGGAATGAAACTTTAAATGCTTGTGCTGACACCCATCCTAATAGACGGGACTTTTATACCAAAATAAAAAAGCATATTGGGCAAGAAGCCCCATTATTTATAGAAGGTGGTTCTAATGAATCTAAAATTATCAGCAATGAAAAATTAAAATCCTTGTTAGCTTACAAGTTCAATTACCCTGATCTTTTGCCATAAATGAATAAGATTAGAGCAAAAATGGCTGCTTAAAATAAGCAGCCATCACTATCCTTTTATGTCCGGTCATTTAAAACATAAAAAGTATTCCCATTATTAACAACTTAACCTTTTTAAAGCAGGCTCCACAAAAATGTGGAACCTACTTTCCTATCTAAACTAACTGTTTAAACTAAACAGTGGGTTAACAATTAAAAAAGCCATAACCAACATCAAAACACCAATTGTAACTACAGAAATAGATAGTTTTTCCGAATAAGTAATGTTCTTATTACGTTGATACATTATAGCATATAGTAGTAAAATTGTTTTCTTCATTTTTTATCCTGAAATAATAACCAGTGTTATCTCCTTACATTTTTTATTCAAGTCGCTAAATAATTGCTGGGCTTGTTCACTTAACTTAACATTCCTTTCTAAATCAACAATCACAGGAATATTTCCATTTTGTGTTATGAATTTAAGACCTGTCCGCCATAGTTGTTTTAATACTGCTGTGTCAATTGTCTGATTCTTAGAACAATTAACCCTAATGGTTTCATCAATTAATCTTACACTTATCATATCAACCCATTTACAATTACATATCCTTTGACTTTTTCACACCAAGTAATGTATGACTTTTCGGCTTTTTTGAGTGTTGAGCTTTCTTCATAATACACTTCATGCCATTTATGATCTTTCTCACCACAAGCATTACAGGTATGCATTGTTTTTACCTTCTCTTCTGTCATTTAGAATTTAATTATTTTTTTTGTGAATAGTTTTTCATTTTGGTTAAACAACATAATAAAATATATTCCTTTTGTCAACTCTTCACCAAGTTCTATTTTAACATTGGAAGTGCCTTTGATAATTGGTTTAGAAAAAACTACTTGTCCCAAGTAATTTTTAATCTCAACCGTATAATCTGATCTACTTTCTTCTTGCATTTCAATCTCAATAAAACTGTTGAATGGGTTTGGGAATATGTTGACTTCCTGGTTTGAAACACAATTGGTTGATCGTAGATCAAAATATTCAAATTTATTATCAAAATCAGTTTGTTTTAGCTTGTAATAAGCAACTCCAGAACGAGGAGAATCATCCAGATACCTGTAATTATGATTAACATTACTATTTCCAGCCCCTTGTATTCTTCCTATTTCTTCAAAATTGAAACCGTCATCACTCCTTTCTACCGTAAAATAATTGTTATTTATCTCTGTTGCTGTAGACCATTCACATAATACATTATTATCGACACAGCTCACATTAAAAGCAGTTAGTTTTACTGGTAATATTAGGTTACATCCAGGCAATAATGTCCCAAAATCAGTAATTGTAGGCACTCTTGAGGCATTACTTACTCCAAAAGTATTGGTGCTTTGGCCCTCAGTTGCATCATAATTTGGAAATGATGTCCCTAAATCATTGATAGTAGCGGATCCAGCAATACCTCCACATATTGAACCATCAGGAGCAAATTTCAACATGTCAAACCCTCCCAAACCGGCAACTAAATAACTACCAGAAGCATCAACAACAACTCCATCTCCTTGTCTATTTCCAGTACCATCATCTGTTTTTTCTGTTTGCCATATAATGGCTCCTGTTGTTGCATTAATCTTCATCAAATAAGTATCAGAAAATGAACCTCCTCCAGCACTGCTACAACTCCCTGTAACAATGTAGTTTCCATCACTTGCAATAGTCGCATCATTAAAACCACATCCTTCTGTTGTTCCGTATGCTTTTATCCATGAAACTGTTGGTCCTGAACCTGAATTCGTAAAACGAGCAGCATACATATTTTTAGGAGTATTTCCTTCTGCATAAGTATATCCAAAAACCGTGTAATCATCAGGTGAATTCTCTACAATTGCATACAATACCTCACCAGTCCCTGTACCATCTCCCCAGATCATACTCCAATCATAAGCCCCATTCGTTTGTATTTTAATTACCATATATTCACTTCCAAAGGGCCCTTGATATTTCCCAGCAACAACCCATCCCCCATTGGTTCCTGTAGCTTGCGTAACAGCATAACCCCATGCACTTTGGGTATTAAGTGTTTTCATAGCTATAAAAGTTCCATTTGATGCGAGATGAATGAAGGCAATATCACTATTGGTAATTGCAGCTATAGAATACGTTCCGTCTGTATTCTTTATAATGGCACATTGAGAGCTGTATTCACTATTACTTGTTCCCACCACTCGTGTCCATACATGGCCTCCATTTGCATCTAATTTGGTAACCATTATATCATAGTTTGAGCTGGCAATTAACGCTGCAGAGTTTGTATGTCCTACTATTACGTACCCACCATCACCAGAATTTACAATATCGAAAGCCATCTCTGTACTCGTCCCACCAATAGTTTTTGACCATATAATATTACCTCCCTGAGTAGTTTTTACGATTTGAAAATCTGAACCAGAATTTGTTGCATAACCAGCCCAAACATAATTCCCCGATGGATCCTGAACAACTCCTCTTGCCCAACCACTAATTAATTCAGAAGTATAGTTAGTAGGAAATGAACTAGTCGTAAAATTAAATGGGCCTACCCATATTGAATTCGATCCTCCACAATCAGCTCTCACATAGTAATCATAAGATGTAGATGGTGATAATCCGGCATAAGTATATGGGTTAGATGTCACATTATTTGCTGTTGGAACTCCTATAGGACTAAACCCTGCCGCACCTAACTCTATATCCCATACCGTTGAATTGCCATTTTCAATCCATCCTAAATCAGCACTTATAGAAAACACATTTGTTGCTGTAAGTGAACTTGGTATTTGAACATTACATCCAATTGTGGCAAAATTAAACGGACCTACCCAATTGGATTGAAGTGCCCCACAATCTGCTCTTAGATAAAAATCGTATGATGTAGAAGGGTTAAGCCCTGTATATGTATAGGGATTAGACCCTGCATCATTTGCTGTAGGTATTCCTGTAGGGCTAAATCCTGCCGTTCCTAATTCTATATCCCAAATGGTTGCTACTCCATTTTCTGTCCAGCCTAAATCAGCTGATACTGGACCAATATTGCTTGATGTTAAAGTAGATGGATCATCACATGTTGGAGGAGCACAAGGAGAACCTGTTACTGTCCATCCTAATGTAAATGCTCCATCATTAGTGCTCCACCCTGCTTGTAGCCAATAAACACGTTGAGTCGACCCAGTGGTATTTATCCAAGTATGATTTTGAATATCTGGATCATCATCACTCACAATCTTGGTTGCACCTGGACAAACCCCACCATATCTGAGCTCATGCTCAGAATCGTATGAATTGGCTGTCTGGCCAATGGTAATTTGATCTCCATTTGGCAAATCAATATAGAAAATCATATCCTCAGAACTACTTCCAAAATCTACTGTAAAATCATTGTTCATCCCTGTAGTCGTAGCACTATAAGGCGAAGCTACAGAGCACAGATCAATAGCATTGGTACAATCATCTCCTTGTGCATATAATGCATCGCTAATCGAAAAACATATAATAAATATTATATAGAATAGAATTGATTTGTTGGAAAAAGTAAAATTTGCCATAATTATTCTTTTTAGAATTTTTATACTGCAAATTTCAAGGAAGAACCATTAATTCACTAATTACACAGGTAGACAAGAGGTGGACAAAAAATAAAAAAAATATAGTTAAAATCTAAATAGCAGCTATTTACGGTTTTTTTTAATAAAAACAGGTAGACATATGGTAGTTTTACTATAAACTTTTTAGGTATTCTGAAATATTAATTTTCGTTCCAATATTTAATTTTTTCCGCAAACGATATCGACCCTTTTTCACCCCGTCTGGTGAAATGTTTAAAATGGTTGCAATATCCTTTGATGATAATTCTAATACTAACAAAGAACACAACCTTCGTTCATTCTTAGTCAAATCGTGAAATTCCTTATCTAATTTCAAGAAAAATGATTGATGCGTTTTGTCCAATTGAAGCTCAAACTCTTTTCTATCTTTTTCTATGTACAAATTACTATTGATAGAAGTAGAAAGTTCTTTGAGTTTTATTGCATTTTCCGGCTGATCTGAATTTATCTCTTTTAATTCATTTTTAAGCTGTTCTAATAAATTGTTTTTCTCAACTATTCTGAGTGCAAACCCCTCTAACTCATTATTTTTAAAATCTAAATCTAACGTTAACTGTTCTTTTTCTTGTTTTAGAACCTGTCGCTTAAGGTTCGTGTTTTTCAATGAAATTCTCAAGTTTCGATACATCAAAGCACTTATTAATATTATTAAAACAATTCCTCCAATTAATAGGTATAAACGAATTTCTGATAATTTATTTTCTTGTTCAACAATCAGTTTCTCCTGTTCTAATAACAATAATTCTTGGTCTTTCTTTTTAATTTCAAACTGCATCTGTAATTCACCCATTCTCGCTAAAATATCTGAATTAGAAATACTATCGTTAAGATCTAAATAAAGATTATTATATTTTAATGCCTCTGAGAGGTTATTCTTCTTTTCGTAGACCTCACTAACATTAAGATAATTATCTTTTAAATAGATGAGTGATTTTTCTTCTTCAAATAGTTTAAGAGCCTTTAGGTATAAATGAATAGCCTTATCGTATTTTTTTTGTTTTTTATAGATGTAAGCAATATTGCTAATCGATACACCTATCCCTGTTTTTAATCCTTCCTGTTGGAATAATGTTAACGATCGATTATAATATTCCAACGCTTTTTCATTTTCATCTTTTTTTGAATAAATGGCCCCAATATTATTTAATAATCCGCCCGAAAAAACCCCATTATTGGTATTATCATTTAAATCTAACGCTTCTTGAAAATACAGTAACGCACTATCCAATGATGAACACCTACCATAAGCTATACCTATAGATTGATATAAACTTGGGAGTTCTTCTTTGTATTTTTGTTGATTATTCGTGTAATCCTCTTTAACTTTAAAAAGATGTTTAAAAGCTTGATCACATTGCTCTAACCTAAGGTATAAATCTCCAATGGTTTTTTTTGTACTATTTAGTAATTCTTTACTTTTATTTTTCTCAAAAAGCTGAAGTGCTTCTAAATAGTTCTTTAATGAATTATCGTAATCATTTATTTCAAAATGAATATTTCCAATATGCACATAAATATTTCCGCTTGCGACTTCTTCTTTTAATGAAAAGTAAATAGCTAATGCTTTTTTATCATTCTCCAGTGCAGCCGGAAACTCTCCTGTTTCAAAAAAATCTTTGGCTTTTTGAGTATAAGCATTGGCTTGTTTAAGTAACAAAGTATTATCCTTACTTAATTCTTGAGAAAGGCTATCCCCAACAGGTTGTTGAGCATAAATTGGCAAGTAGCATGCTATTATGAGGAAACAAAAGCTTTTGAAAAAAAATTGTTGCATTCGGTAAAGATAATTTTGTAAATCTAACAAAATATTAATTCAGTGGTTTACAATATAGCTATCCTTTATTCTAACAAGCTAATTCAGGAAGATATTTCCGGATGTTATAAGGCAACGGAATTTATTGCTGAAAAAAAATTAGATTCCACTAAAAATAATTGTTTAAGCAACCAAATTATTTTCAATGGCATAACGTATCATCTCTGCTGTATTTCTTACCTCAAGTTTTGACAATATGTTTCTCCCATGAGTTTCTAACCCTACTAATTTTTAATATAACTTACTTTAGTAGAAGAAGTTTGATGCTTACTGCGGATAGTAATGACTAATATTTGACTACTTAAATTATTCAAGCCAATTACCTGGTAGTCTTTTTTGCTATTAGATTCAAGCAACAGTTGGCCAATGGTGTTTCTAATTTCGATTTTATCAATGCCTATGCCGTCAACGATAAGGCTTCCATTGCTAACGAAGACTTTATTTTGATTTGAGAAACCTACTTCGTCTATCGCTGTTGCAATGTTTAATACGGTTATTGTTTTTGAGGTACTCTCATAACAATTTGCATTCTGATAAGCATTCATGGTTACAAAATAAGTTCCAACTTGAGTGTATTGATGAGTAGGTGAAATCAAGA
>JAJCYO010000033.1 GCA_029262875.1 Flavobacteriales bacterium | reverse complement strand
GCTAAACAGCTATCAAGGAGTTGGAAATCTGATTCAGACAAGTATTCAATAATCAGACTATCCACCAGGTAATACTCTTTATCAGCAAACTCTTGAGCTAATCCATTAAATGAGATTAAAAAAAGTAATATGTAGATGGTGTATTTGATGGTGCTAATTTAATAATTACTTGCCACTTCCATCCTTGTCATTGCTTCTCAAGGTTATCAGGTGTTCAGAAATGCAATATATACAAATCTGATAGAAGTCTCAAACAGTATTTGCTGTTCTCTCCCTCAGCTTCGCAGCTAATTCCTTAGTAGGTTACACATCCAACCATCGGTGGGAATTTGGCTTTTCTAAGCTGTGTAGTAAGCCTCGCATACGCTATTTACTTTCGGCTTACAGACCTCTAATGTGATTGCATCACTAATTTGGAGAACACTTTATTCAGTTCAGCAATGCAGCAATGAATAAAAGTTGTACATTTAAACTTATAAAATCATATGATGCAGATGAAAAAAGCAATACTTATAACTCCTTTTCTTTTTATGATAGCCTTGTCTTATGGACAAGATGATAGGTTTAAAAGCATTGTGGAAAATGACAGTGTTAATACATACGGTTGTTGAAGAAAAGAAAAAAGAAGCATCTTATAAGGTATTTGTTTCAACTACAGATAAGAGTGTTTGGAAATCGGATGATCCAAGGATAATTGAGGTTGTTTCTAATACTGATGAGTTTACGATAGTGAAATCAATAAATGAGTCTTCATTGATCATTGATTTTAATGTTACTGGAGGTGTTGAAGCTTCTGTTTTTGATTCTAAATCTGGATTGCTGATACTCAAAACAAGGAAGTTTAATGCATCATCTACTGCTTTTAATGGATATCAGGGTAAAAAAGCCTCGCTTAATAATTGTGTCTCAGAGGGTATTATCCCAATTCTTAAGAAATACTTTCAAAACCCAATGGACAAGAAAATAATCATAAGGGGTCCAACAGACTTTAGGAATGTATTAGTGGTACGAAATAAAGAATTCGTAGCTGAAATGGATAAAGGAGAAGAGCTTACGATTTATTCTGGAGGTCCAGCTAAGAAAAAATCAAGCATAATGCCAAGAAGTACCGTGTTATATGACCTTCAACAAAAAGCTTTAATTAAGTTGCAGAAAAAGGCTGCCCCATCTAGAAGTCCAGTAATCTTAATCACTGAATCCTATGGAGTAGATGCTGAAAAAAATGAAAAAGTTGGCTTTAAAGTAGTCTGTTATAAATATAAGGAAGTAGAATAGATACCTCCATCCCCTACCGTCAAAAGCTCGGCATTATAAGATACCCCCTTTTCTTTGCTTCAAGTATTTCCACTATAAGAGTGTTGGTTTACTTCAAAATTCGGCAACTCCAAAATATGATTATTCTCATTGTTAGCTAATTGGTTAGGTACTAACTTAGCCTATAAACCATAATATATATACTATGAACAAGTTATCACTTTTTTTTGCAGGAATGATGTTAAGTATCCTTTCTTTTGGGCAAGCAGAACATGAGGTGTGTATCTCTCCAATCAGCGGAACATTTTGCTCTGGAGATTCTTCAATTTTTACACCACAACATTTAACCATAAATGTTGGCGATTCTATTCAATTTACTTGTGAATCCATGTTTTCTCCTCAAGGTTATGTTGGTACAACTCATGACATTAAATTTAATGGTGGTTCTCCAATGGATGTTCTTCTACCAGTATCTACCAACGTATTTAATCTAATTACTACAGTCAAAACTCCAGCATTCGTTACACCTGGTATATATACAATGGAATGTGTTGAAAGCATTCACTGTAGTTTTGCTTTTGCTTTAGAGAATTGGCCATGTAATGGATACACGGTTACTGTATTGGGACCAACTGCCACAGAACCCAATAACTTCAAAAGTAACATCAACATCTACCCTAACCCAACATCAGGACTGCTATCTATCGCATTAGAAGAAGGCTCTGCTACATCGGTAACTCTTAGAAACAGCTTAGGGCAGCTTCTGTTAGCTGATAAGACACTATCAACTAATCAAGTAGCATTAGACCTGTCCTCCTATCCTACCGGGATTTACTTCTTACAACTTGAAGTGGATGGTCAGGTGGTTACTAAAAAAGTGGTGAAGGAATGAGATTGTAAGCCATTTAGTCTAAGGTACAAACAACTGATGTAGTCGTGACTCCTGGAACTCCAACGGAAGTACTTAATTCGCAATTCTCATCTTTTTCAAGTTCGCGTGTTTCTGAAGTTGAAGTACTTACTTGTCCACTCACTTCTACAGATGTAACACATGTACATTTTTCCTTTTTAGAACAAGCGGTTGTTAAAGCCATTAACCCTATTAAAATTATTATAATTGGTGATTTCATAGTCTATTTTTTATTCAGTTCTTAAAAATAGTCATTATTCGTAAATAACCGTATGATGTTAACCTGGTTGGCTAAATACCTTTTCATAAGCCAACCTTTTATCTCCATTGTCTAAGTATATAACACCACAATACTTGTAGCCTAATCCGGTTATTAATTTTTGCATTCCTTTATTTTCTTCATGCGTGTCAATCCTCATGCTTTCAATGTTTGCTTCTAGCAGTTTAGCTTCACATACTTGGAAAACGAACTTGGCTACACCTAACTTACGAAATTGCTTCCCAACAGCTAATCTATGAATTACACCATATTTTTCATTGGAAGACGTCATCCAATTTCCCTCAATTTTGTTGTAAGTTGATTCAATTCTCGTGCTCAAAACGGTTGTTCCCAAAATTGCTGCTGAACTGTCTTTTACCACATAGCTCTCATCATTTGTAATGTCAAGCTCAATTTGTTTCTTGTCTGGATACCCGTCCTGCCATTGATCTATTCCCTGCTCAAATAAATACTCCTGTGCATCCTTTACTACAGACATAATTGCAGGAATATCAGTGGTTTGTGTTAAGCTTAATTTCATGCTGCGAATTTAAGAATTCATTTATTCAAATTACAATACCTTTCTTACGCTTTTCTAAATAAAAATTGAGAATTCGATTACACCAAAAGGTACCTTATTGATGCCTTTTATAAAGTCAATTCATCACTTCATCAATTAATTCTTTAAACTATACGCTTAATATATATATTTGGAGGATGAAAAAAATACTAACCGCAATACTTGTTATCTCTTCTTCAATGTGCTTTGGACAATGGACCAGCTTAAATTCTGGTAGCACTGAATGGCTTAGAGGGGTTGATTTTCCAACGGCAGATACCGGATATGTCGTTGGATATAATGGAACTATTCTTAGAACCATTGATGGTGGTCTAAATTGGTTGAACATGGTTTCGGGTACTGGTAAAGATCTGAATTCTGTTTTCTTTATTAATCCTACTACAGGATGGGCATGTGGTGATAGTGGGCTAATCATAACTACTTCCGATGCTGGAATAACGTGGTCATCTCAATCTAATTCTGGAGCTGCTCTTTCTGAAATCTACTTTTTAGATGCGAACACGGGTTATGTTGCCGGTTCGATGGCTACTTGCTGGAAAACCACAAATGGTGGAGTTAATTGGGTGCCCTTGGCCTTAAGTGGAGGGGCTTCTGGAACAGTATCTCTTTTTTTTAATGATGTAAACACAGGATATGTTGTGGGGTTAGGCCAATCTGACGCAATTATGAAGACCACTAATGCTGGTGCAAATTGGAACAATGTTCATTCGAGTGCATTTGCGGAGTTTGGGTCTGTTTATTTTACGCACCCAGATACTGGATATGTCTGTAGTACAGGTGCGATCAATAAAAATATTTTAAAAACAGTAGATGGCGGATTAAATTGGAACATTATCCATACGTTAGCAACAGATGGACTTTACGCTTTGAAGTTCCCTACTCCACAAAAGGGTTATGCTGTTGGCGGTTTCTCTTCATCAAGCATAATGCTGCATACTCCTGATGGTGGAACAACATGGATTAGCCAAAACACATCTGTTTCCGAGCCGCTGTTTGATTGTTTTTTTGTGGATGAAAACCTTGGATACGCAGTTGGTATGAATGGCTCTATTATTAAAACTTCTAATGGAGGTGGTGTTGGAATAGAAGATGTTGAGCAATCGTTTAATATAAGCGTGTTCCCCAACCCGACATCCGGCCAACTATTCATAGCTATAAAAGAAAGAACCATTGCATCTGTAACCATCAGAAACGCTTTAGGAGAGCTAATGTTGGTTAATGTGATAAAAGCAACCAATCAAGCAGCATTAAACCTATCCTCCTATCCTACTGGGATTTACTTCCTACAGCTTGAAGTGGATGGACAGGTGATTATTAAAAAGGTAGTAAAGGAATAACTGATAAATAACTAATCCTAAAAGTTGTATATTTATACAGTGAAGCACTTGTTAATTATATTAATCTTCTTTTGTTCTATTACATTAGTTGGACAAAACTTAGTTCCTAATCCTAGTTTTGAAAATTATTCAAGCTGTCCTACAGTATCCAGTCAGTTGTCTTTAGCAACTCCTTGGTTTATGCCCCCAAATACTAATAATGCCTCATCTGATTATTATAATGCTTGTAATACCAATACTGTTGGTGTTCCAAATAACCTAAGTGGTTACCAGTTAGCGCGTACAGGGCAAGGATATGCAGGGATATACACTTATGGCTCTTCAGATGTACGTGAATATATTCAGGTGCAATTGACCTCTCCTCTATCTGCTGGAGAGACCTATAACATAGAGGTTTATGTATCTCCTTCAGAAGTTAATAATTATTCAGTTGATGGTATGGGAGTGTATATTTCTACTGGATCAGTTGCTGGTGTTGGAGGTTATTTACTGCCATTTATTCCACAAGTTGCCAATCCAACTGGAAACATAATTTCAGATACAACATCATGGACATTAGTATCTGGAACTTATATTGCTTCAGGTGGTGAAGATCATATTACCATAGGAAATTTTTTAAGTGATGCTAACACTGATACAATTCAAACCAATCCAGCTGGATTATTAGGTAGAGGATATTATTGGATTGATGATGTAAGTGTTACTTCCACCATTGGAATAGATGAGCCGTCATCATCTTCCATATCCATCTATCCCAATCCAATATCAGGCATGCTATCCATCACCTTAGAAGAAGGGAACATTGCATCAGTAACTATAAGGAATAGCTTTGGACAGCTATTACTAACTAAGGCACCACCAACCAATCAGCTAGTGTTAGACCTATCTTCCTATCCTACTGGTATTTACTTCTTGCAACTTGAAGTGGATGGTAAGGTGATTACTAAAAAGGTAGTGAAGGATTAATCTAAAACAGAAGAGATGTCATATTGGGGTACCATAAAACCAAGAAGAAGAAAGTTAATGGGTAAACAGAAAATTCTTTATAGTGATATGGATACTCCTATGCAAGATGGTAAGGTTAACCAAGTTGAGAAGGAGCAATTTCTGGAGGCGTTTAAACTCAAGAAGGAGAAAGAAAAGAAACAAAGGTTGGTGTTAATGTTGGTCATTGTTGTAGCAGGAATATTGGCGGTTTCTCTCCTATTCATTTTGAAAGTAGATTAGAATATTCTCCCTTCCCGTTAAACTTATTTGACAGAGCACCAACAAGTAAAACCTTTTGACTTAAACTAACTGAATACGGCAACAATCAATTATTACATCTTATACCTCTGAATATTCTGTAACCTTCTACATAAGCTTCGGTACCTCGAGCAATTGAAAGGTCTTCACTCTCAACTAATTGAATTGAATTTTTCCCGATTGTTGTGGCCGAATCATCATGATACAGAAAACTAGTTAATAATACTGTTCCACATAAAATAGTTGTTATTTGTATAAGTGCTTTCATAATACTTGTTTTAAAGATTATGCAGCTAAGTTAGAGTGAAATTGTCTTTCGGATTATGAGGACCGTCAACTTATAAATTGTTTTTTAACAAAAGTTAATTTTTGTTTGCTAAAATTAAACTTTAAAAAAAATGTTAAATTTATTTCATATTTTTGGTTGATGCTTTTTAAGCTCCCTAAATTTCCCCAATTAATTATCCTACTGTTTATTAGCGCTACAACTATGTCTCAAAATGTGGGCATCAATGCTACTGGCGCAGCACCAAATGTGAGCGCTTTGCTTGATATCTCAGCTACTGATAAGGGACTTTTGATTCCAAGGGTTGGCTTAACCATAACAACTTCAAACGCTCCAATTGGAGCCACAGTAGCCAATAGTTTATTGGTATATAATACCGCTACAGTGAATGATGTTACACCCGGTTATTACTATTGGGATGGAACAGTATGGGCACGTTTATTGGATGGAGGAGCAGCAGCTGATGCCGATTGGACAATTAGTGGAGTCAATCAGTATTCTGCAGTGTCGGGCAATGTTGGTATAGGTATTACAACACCAAGCACTAAATTGATGGTGCACAATGGTAGTTCTGATGTCATTACTCATATTTCAACTCAAGGCTTTGTGGGACCAGATGCGATTTTACGTTTCGGAGGTAACTTTCTTAATAACGAAGCTGAAATTCGATATGAACCTGGAACAACCTCAGATTTGTTTATCGTAAATAAATATAGTCTTACTGCTTTTGCCGACATTCATTTTCAAACCCAAAGCCTTACCCGAATGACTATTACAGGAGGTGGAGATGTAGGTGTTGGTACGAATGCTCCTTCTGCTAAGTTAGATGTGGTAGGAACTTTTCAATTGGTTGACGGCACACAAGCAGCAGGAGATGTATTGACGTCTGATGCGGCAGGAAATGCTTCATGGTTACCACCACCTGCAGGAGGAACCTCTGGAACCTACACCCCCACTTTTGCCAATGTTTCCAATTATGTTTCTTCTGTGAATGCTGCTGGCCTATGGATGAGAACGGGTAACATTGTTAATGTTTCTTTTACTGTTCAAGTTACTGTTGGGGCAGCTGGTGCTCCAACACAATTCACCATAAGTTTACCAGTAGCTTCAAACATTACATCTGCCATTACTGATTTACAGGGAACTGCCGTTGCAGAAATGTTAGACACTTATGGAACAATTGAGGGAAGGACTCCTGCGAATGCTGGATTTATTCAGATACCTGGTCAATTATTTAACAGCCAGGGTACTTTTGTACTCAAAGGAAATTTTCAATACTTAGTTCAGTAGGTTGTCGGATACTTTCTTACACCCTTACTCCAATCACGCAAACATCATCGATTTGCTCTAAGGCTCCTTTCCAAGTTTCAAAAGTATTGTCCATGATTGTTTTTTGATCTTCCATCGTTTTGCCTTGAATGGATAGTAGCAATTCTCTAAAAGCATTGGCCTTAAACTTCTTTCCTTTTTCTCCTCCAAATTGATCAACATAACCATCCGAAAATATATAGAGGCCATCTCCTTTCTTCAGCTCAAAACTATGTGTTACGTAAGGCTCTGGATGGTCAAACTGCCCTATAGGCTGCTTATTGGCTTTGGTTTCTATGATTTCACCATTTCTAATGATCCATAATGGATTATGTGCTCCTGCATATTGTAATTTGTTTCCTTCTAACGTACATATTGCAATGTCCATCCCATCTTTAACTTCTTCTTCTGATTTCTCAAATTCTTGAATGACAATTTCTCTCGTCTTATCTAAAATTTTTCCTGGGTCGGTTAAACCATGTTCTCTAACACTTCTGTTTAAAGCATTATTACACACAACACTTACCATGGCTCCAGGTACTCCGTGTCCAGTACAATCTGCTGCTGCGAATAATACTTTTGTAGATTTGTTTTTGCCTGTCGGTGCTACCGACTCCATCCAGTAAAAATCTCCTGCAACAACGTCTTTTGGTTTGTATAAGATGAAGCTTTCTTTTAAGTATTCCTTTACCAATTTGGCTGGAGGCAAAATAGCTGACTGTATTCGTTTTGCGTAAGCAATGGAATCCATAATTTCCTCATTCTTTTCTTCCACCAATTGTTTCTGCTGAGCAATGAGTAAGTTCGCTTTTCTTTTTCGTTGAAAGCCTATCCAAATAAATAAGGCAAAACCGAAAACCATGGCAATTCCACCAAACAACAAGTATTTTTGCATCCGTTCTTTCGATAGTTTGTTGTTTAGATTTTCCAGTTCTAAGGCATTCAAGCTCCTCTCTTGAGCGAGTACTGTACTGTCTCTTTTCTGAGTAAGTTCATATTGAAATTTTCTTCCTACAAATTCAGCTTCTCTATTTTGGTTCAACTTCAACATGCTATCTGTCAAATTAGATTTCATTTCGAAGTACTTTAGCGATTCTTTATAATTCCCTAATTCTTTGTAGGCAGCAGAAACCACATGGGCACTGCTGTTTTGTCTTCTTAAAATACCAGCTTTTTGAAATATAGCTAAGGCTTCTTTTCCATATTTAACCGACTTCTTAAATTCTCCTTTAAAATAATAGGCTTCTGCAGCTCTGTATCTTGCAGCTGCCATACCTTCTAACCGATCTGTTTCAAAAGATGCTATATAGGCACTATCAGCATATGATAATGCTTTATCTAATTCGTTGATGGCCCTATATCGTAGGCTCATATTGTTGTAAACAGAACTGATGAATTTCTTATCCTTTTCCCATTCTGCATAGCTTAGGCATTCCTTATAACTTTCTATTGCTTCCATTCCATCAGTAGCCGTTCCTAAACTAAAATAGGCACGCCTCAACATATTCGTGTCACCTATATTTTGTGCAATAATTAACATGGAGTCAGCGATCTCTTTTCTTGTGCTAATATTTTCACCTAAGGTGCCGTATTGCTGTGCAATCATGCCATAAACCTTGAACAATAAGGTGTCATTGTGTTCGGCAACAGTACGTTCTTTCAACTCTAACACCATTTCAATACTTTTAGCCAATGATCGAATGTTAATGAACTTCCCTGTATAATTTCCTGTAATTTTAATTTCTAAATTAAGGTCGTCAATTTCTTGGGCCTTTTCTATTGCTGCTAAAAAGGATTTTTCTGATATAGAATATTTGCCTTCCTCATAGTAGCGATTCCCCATTTCTTCTAACGCCAAAATATCATTGCGAACAGCTTGGTTTTCTTGTGCAAGACCTTGAATGGAGAATAGTAAAAAGACTATGTAGATAATGTGTTTGATGTTGCTAATATAATAATTCCCCTTCACTTTTTCTCAAGGGGAATAATTAATCCCTTATAGTATTTATAAACTGATACAGGTCATTTGAAGCAGTTAAACGATATCTTAATTTAGTGGCAAAATCAATTAAATTATAAACTATGAGCATTTTGAGCTGGGCTGAAAAGCGTGCCAAAAAAATGAAATGGTATCATTTCTCTGCACTAAAAATCGGTGTAGCATCGGCCGTGTTACTTCTCGTTAAATTTTTTCCAGTATTGCTGGGCTTAGATTGGTATTGGTATGCGGGAATTTTTGCTGTTTCTTACATTATTATGCTGTTCGGGTTCTTTAGCAATTCGAAAAGTTACGGTTAGGAGAACATATAAATTATGGGAGTTAACTTAAAGCTTAACACCTATAACACAAACGTCATCAATTTGTTCCAATGAACCTCTCCAGGTTTCAAATGCTTCGTCAATAATGACATTTTGTTCTTCCATAGCTTTGTCCTGAACGGATAGTAGTAATTCTCTAAAGGCTTTTGCCTTGAATTTCTTTCCTTTTTCTCCACCAAATTGGTCGACATAACCATCGGAGAATATATAGATGCTATCTCCAGGCTCTAAATCAAAACTATGCGTGGTGTAAGGTTCAGGGTTGTCAAATTGACCTATAGGCTGTTTGTTCGCTTTTGTTTCTATAATGGCTCCATTTCTAATGATCCATAAAGGGTTGTTTGCTCCTGCATATTTTAGTTTATTTCCTTCTAAAGAACAGATTGCGATGTCCATACCATCTTTAACTTCTTCCTCAGATTTTTCAAATTCCTTGATGACAATCTCTCTGGTCTTATCCAGTATTTTTCCTGGTTCGGTTAAACCGTGCTCCCGAACTGAACGATTTAAGGCATTGTTACAAACAACACTTACCATAGCTCCTGGCACTCCATGTCCTGTACAATCAGCAGCAGCAAACAATACCTTTGTAGATTTGTTTTTGCTTGTCGGTGCTACCGACTCCATCCAATAAAAGTCCCCAGCTACTACATCTTTTGGCTTGTATAAGATGAAGGATTCATTTAAGTATTCCTTTACCATTTTTATTGGTGGTAAGATGGCCGATTGAATCCTTTTCGCATAGCTTATACTATCCCTAATCTCTTGGTGCGCTTCTTCTACTTCCTCTTTTTGTTGTTCAATAACGGCTTTCTGTTTTCGAGTTATTTTTAACCTGTTCATTACAAAGAACAAAAAGATACCTACCAATCCTAAACCGCCACTTGCCGCATAGATAATTACCCTTTGCTTCGCCTTAGCTTCCTTTTCAATTTCCAATTGTTTTTCATGTTCTTTATCTGTTACGGCTTGAGCTTTTTCATATTCATACTTAGCCTGCTGTCTGATGGACGCTTTTTGGGTGTTTTCATTATTTATGCTATCCTTCATTTGATCATGGAGTTTATGCATCTGTAAGGCTTTCATTCCGTTGCCTTGTTTTTCATAAATCTTGCTTAACAATAAAGCTGCCTTTTTGATATCTGAAGGAAATCCGGTCATTTTTGCCATCTCCATGCTTGTCATTGAATGCTTATAAGCCTTGGTCAAATCGCCACTTTCGAAGTGAATTAGCCCTAACAAATAGGAAGTCTGACTAATTCCTTCTTTATCTTTTCTTTCCAATCTTATGGCTAAAGCTCTATTGCCATAATCTATTCCTTTATTTATATCTCCTTGCTTATAATAAAGTAATCCAGCAGCATTTAAGGAGTATGCTATACCTTTCTTATCTCCTATTTCTTCTTTAAGAACTAAAGATTTGTCGTAATTAATTATCGCTTCGTCAAAGTCTCCTAATGAAAAATAGATGCCACCAATATTGTAAATAGTATTAGCTGCTCCCTTCTTATCACCCGCCTCTTGGTATTTCTTTAGGGATTTTTTATAATAGACTAAAGCATCTTGGAAGTTTTCTTGTGCATTGTGGATATAACCAATATTATTTAATGAATGTGCAATATCTTTAGGATCACCTAATTGTTCCCTTATTTTTAAGGATGAAAGGTAGTATTTAAGTGCTTTAGGGATGTTTCCTTGCGTATCATAAATGCCCCCTATATTATTGTAAGCAGCAGCTACTCCTTTTTTGTTTCCTATTTTTTTCTTTATTTTTAAACTAATGTGATAGTTCTCTAAAGCATTATCAATTTCTCCAAGCCCCATTTGAATGAATCCTATATTATTGTAAGATTCAGATAAAGAAACCAATAACCTTTGTTCAACTTTTTTTGAATTCTCTTTTTTCAAAGCTGCTTCAACAACATCTTTTAATACATATTGATACTTTGACCAATCATCATGCATCATGTTCATGCAAATATGGTCTAATGCATTTATTTTACTGGTGTCATCTGCAGCACTGTAATAACGTTTTAAAGAACTCTCTAATAACTCCCTATCTCCTTCTGTCAGTTCTTCTAAAACCAAACTGTCCACTAAATAATAATTTTTATTGGCGAACTCTTGCGCAACCCCTTGTAAAGAGATTAGAAACAGGGTTATGTAAATGATGTGTTTGATATTGCTAATATAAGAAAGTCTTATTTATGAACAGACGATTATACTTATTGCCTGTTCCAAACGTTATATAAAAAAATAAGATTATGCTTACAAAAAACAGACGATTATTCTACATGGTTAGTGCAGTGTTTTTAATACTCTTAGCACCTTTAGTTGCCATGCAATTTACTCAAGAAGTAAATTGGACCATTGGTGATTTTATAGTAGCTGCGACAATTCTATTTGGTACGGTTTCTATTATTGAATTGTTACTTAGAATAGTGGCACAGCCAAAAGTGCGTGTCGTTCTTGTTATAGGTGCAATTCTTTTATTGCTTCTTGTATGGGTGGAGTTGGCAGTTGGTATTTTTTAGGGCTATTGATAAATAGCCTCAAACTTTAACCCCTATAACACAGACGTCATCAATTTGTTCCAATGAGCCTCTCCAGGTTTCAAAAGTATCATCGATAATAGTCTTTTGTTCTTCCATGGATTTACCCTGAATACTTAATAGTAATTCTCGAAAGGCTTTTGCCTTAAATTTCTTTCCTTTCTCGCCTCCAAACTGATCTACATAGCCATCTGAGAATATATAGATGCTATCTCCAGGTTCTAAATCAAAACTGTGCGTAGTATACGGTTCTGGGTTGTCAAATTGTCCTATAGGTTGTTTATTTGCTTTTGTTTCAATAATCTCACCATTTCTAATTACCCATAGAGGGTTGTGTGCTCCAGCATATTGTAGTTTATTTCCCTCTAAGGAACACAATGCGATGTCCATTCCATCTTTAACGTCTTCTTCAGATTTTTCAAATTCTTGGACTACTATCTCTCTCGTTTTATCCAATATTTGTCCAGGGTCTATCAATCCATGTTCTCTAACACTTCTGTTTAAGGCATTATTACACACCACAGAGACCATAGCGCCAGGTACTCCATGTCCAGTACAGTCTGCAGCTGCAAACAATACCTTTGTAGATTTGTTTTTGCCTGTCGGTGCTACCGACTCCATCCAATAAAAATCTCCGGCTACAACATCTTTTGGTTTATATAAGACAAAACTATTCGGTATGCCGTTAGACCAAATAGCCTGTTGAGGAAGAATCGCAGACTGAATACGTTTGGCATATTGAATTGAATCCGTCATTTCCTGTTTTTGTATTTCAATAATATCCTTTTGTTTTCGGGTTACCTTTAATTTGCTCTGTATAAAAAAGGCAAATACTAAAACCAATAGTAAGCCAATAACAGAAGCAGTTATAATTAGGTTTTGACGTTTTTCCTTTTCCTTATTTAATTCTAATACTTTGCTGTATTCAGTTTCTCGAATGACCTTTTCTTTTTCATATTCGTAGGAGATGTTCTGTCTAATTGCTGCCGCAACAAGCTCCATGTTTTTAACACTATCGCTCATAGTAACGAATAATTTATAAGAACTAAGTGCTTTCTTATAATCGCCTCTTTTCAAATAAACCTTATACAACACATCTGATGCTTGCATAATTCCCAATACATTCTCAAGGTCATTAGACAAGTCCATTGCCAAGTCTGCATGCTTTTCGGCCATTAGAAAATTTTCAGTCTCAATGGCATTCTGAGCGATTAGAGTATGTGCTCGAATCACGTAAGTCAAATGATTCAATTTTTTGTAATGGTAAATTGCTTGTTTAAAATGATCGCTTGAGATTTGATATAACTTGCTTCTGGACTGAATTGTGCCTAAAACATAGTGGTAAGATCCCAAGCCATAATCCCCTCCAAGCTTATAATATTCATCACCAGCTAACCTTAAATAATAGGTGCTAGAATCATTGTTTTCAGCAAACCAAGTAGCAATATTCCAATAACGATCCGCAAGGTTTGGAAGTTCTAATTGTTTGGCTATGTTTAAGCTTCTTCTGTAATAAGTTATCGCTTTATCATTCTCTCCCATATTGTGATAGAGCACACCGATATTATTCAATGAGGTTCCCAAACCCATAAGGTTTCCGTGTTTTTCTTCCAGCTTTAGACTTTCGTGATAATATTTCAATGCCTTCAAGATCTCCCCCCTTTCCTTTAAAATAACCCCCATATGATTATAGGCGTTGGCTTCAATAATAGGACAGTTAAGTTGATTTGCTTCTTGGCGGATGCTATCCCAATAAGGAAGGTTTAGCACAATTTTCAACTCTGAAATAGCAACACTTAACCGAAGTTTAACCGAATCGCTTTGTTCGATGTTTAGTTCTTTCTGAAGTGAATCTATTGTCAATTGGGTTTCTGGTGTCACCTGAAGATAGACAGTACCAGGAATAATCAACAATAATATATAGGCTATGAATTTGATAGGGCTAATATACAAAACTTAACATAGTCTAACCCACTGCCTTTTTGTTACTTAAGAAACTTATTTCAAGTAATATTCGTACAACTAATGTATGCAGAAAGAAAAGGTGACGTTATGGAAAAATTTTCAAAAAAAATATTTAGAAGAGCAAAGGAAGGCCTGATTTGGCATTTCAGAGAGGATTGTGGCAAGTTTCCTCGAATTTATGGGTATGTAGTTAAAAAACTACGCTTACCCTTGGGTTTTCAGATGATATGTGCAACATGTAAAAGACTGGAAAGGGAAGAACAACAGGCCGCTTAAGTACTTATTCATTATAGATTACCATATTATTTGTGAACATATGGCTCATTGTTTTTAGCCATTATCTTAATGTTTTCCATGGCATGCTTCATGTAATTTCTCCAAATAGTTTTGGTAACAAGCCAATGAAAAGGATAGGCTAAAATATGCTTGGAAAACAAGGTGTATTTATAGTTTACATTTACAGTTCCATTGTTATTATCTTCTGTAAACCACTCGCCTTGAAACTTATTAAAGCCCATCGCCCAATACTTAAAATTACTAATCTCAATTTTCCAATACTTATTTTCGGTTCTTATCAATACGGTATCCAGAGCTGCTTCTCCACCTTTGAAAAATAGGTTCTTGTCCATAAAAACTTTACGACTTCCCCCTACTTTACCCCAATTTTCATCTTCTGTACAATGTGTTAATTTAGGCATAACACCATAACCCGTATGTACTTTCTTAACATCGCATAACATGGGACTTTTAAAAGCTCTTTCTAAAGAACAGTTATATGTGGAAGTTACTTTAGTAGTGGTTTTCATCATGAAGCATGGATTCATGGATCGAATGGTTTATCCGCAAGCATTTTCGTATTTAACAGCATGTTTATATGAAGCGACAACAATTTTTTCTAAGACCTCTAAGTCCACATCGGCTAATTTGTTGATGTAAAGACAAATTTTACCTGTTTTATATTTGCCCAACTTTTTCAATAAATCATCTTGACCTTTAAAATTATTAAGTACATATAGCACTAAATGAGCCTTTCTGGGTGAGAATCCTAAGTAAGTTGAATCACCTTCTCTCCCACTTTCATATTTATAGCGGTAATGGCCGAACCCAATTCCTGAGGGCCCCCACATAACTGCTTTTTCGCCCGAAATTCGAGTCATCATTTCCAAGATATAAAAACCATCGGTTCTTTTTCTTTCATGAGGGATAGCATTAATGTAATCGTGGACATTAACTTTAGTTGGTTTAGTCTTATTTTCTGCCATAGTTCTTTTTTTAAATTCTTATACCAATGATGCAAACATCATCTACCTGTTCTAAATTCCCTTTCCACAGTTCGAAATTATCATTTATAATAACCTTTTGTTCTTCCATGGATTTATCTTGGACCGACAATAATAGTTCTCTGAAGGCTTTGGCTTTAAATTTTTTACCTTTTTCTCCGCCAAATTGATCTACATATCCATCTGAGAATATATAAATTGAATCTCCTTGCTCTAAATCAAAATTATGCGTTAAATATGGTTCTGGATTATCAAATTGTCCTATAGGTTGCTTGTTAGCTTTCGTTTCTATAAGCTCACCTTTTCTAATAATCCATAGCGGATTATGCGCACCTGCATACTCTAATTTGGTACCGTTCAGTAAGCACAAAGCAATGTCCATTCCGTCTTTTACTTCTTCATCAGATTTTTCAAATTCTTGAATGACAATTTCTCTTGTTTTATCCAAAATTTTCCCTGGATCGGTTAATCCATGTTCTCTAACACTTCTGTTTAATGCATTGTTACATACCACAGAAACCATCGCACCTGGAACACCATGTCCAGTACAATCTGCTGCAGCAAATAAAACCTTGCCATCTATGTGTTCCATCCAATAAAAATCACCTGCTACAATGTCTTTAGGTTTGTAAAGGATGAAAGAGTCCTGAAGATATTCCTTTACCACCTTTGCTGGAGGAAGTATGGCAGACTGTATTCGTTTGGCATAAGTAATCGAATCTAAGATTTCTCGATTCTTTTCTTCTACTTCATGGTGGGCCAATTCTACTACCTCTTTTTGTTGTTCTACTTCTTGTTTTTGTGTCTCTATGACTAATTTTTGTTTTTTAGTAACTCTCAACCTATTAAATACAAATAGTAAAAAGATGATGACCAATCCTAATCCAATACCTGTAGACACTGTTAATAGGCGTTGCTTGCTCTTTTCTTCTTGTTCTATGGCCAACAGTTTATCGTGTTCTGCATCATCAATTGCTTTTTGTTTCTCATATTCATATTTAGCCTGTTGTCGTGCAGCCGCTTTTTGGGTAGTTTCATTGTTTACGCTGTCTTTCATTAAAATGTGAAGTTTGTACATCAACAACGCTTGAGTTCCGCTCCCATTTTCTTCATAGAGCTCGCTCAATAACTTACTTGCATCACGAACACCTTCTGGAAAGCCAATTTCTTTGGAAATTTCTAAAGAACGATTTAATGACTTCATGGCAATAGCCTTATTACCTTTTAATAATTCCAAATAGCCAATGTTGTATAAGGATCGCGTTATTCCATGCTGATCGCCACTACGCTCTCTAATTGCTAAACTTTGGTTGAAATTTTCAAGGGCTTGATTGTGCTTGCCTTGAAGTCTATAGATATACCCAATGTTACTTAGAGACATTGCTATACCATTAACATCGTTGATTTCTTGGCGAATTTTCAAACTCTCTGAATAATAGTTTAAAGCGGTATCTAACGCTCCATTTTCATCATATATACTGGCAATATTATTTAGAACCATTGCTGTTCCTAATTTATCATTGTCTTCTTTTAAAATCGTTAAACTTTTTGAATAGTACGTGATGGCCAATTCAATATCACCTTGTTTCTTGTAAATCAGCCCAATGTTATTCAATGATACCGCTACCCCATTCTTATCTTTAATTTCTTCAGAAGCTTTTAAACTTTTATGGTAATACTCAAGAGCCAAAGGAATGTCTCCTTGCTTATTGTAGATGCTTCCAATATTATTTAATGTTGTAGCAATACCCATCATTAGCTTCAATTCCTCATGTATTTTCCAACTTGCAGTAAAATCTTTAATGGCTCCAGAATAATCGCCTTGAAGTTTCTTTAGGTATCCAGAATTATTCAGGCAGCCACCTAAAATAATCGTCAATGCTCTTTCTTCGGCTTCAGAAGAAGTATGTTCTAATTGAGTTTTAACCCGTTGAAATAAATAATCGTTGTACTTCGGCCAAACTTCTTCATTCCAGCATTGTTCAATTAGCACATTTATTGCATTAAGCCCAACAGTATCTTCATTGGATTTGTGGTATACTTTGAGGCAGCTGTCAATTAATTTTTTGTCTGCTTCGGCCAATTCGTCTAATATCAACCCATCAATTAGATAGTATTCTTTATCAGCGACTTCTTGAGTAATACCCTGTAAGGAAGTCAGAAAAAATAATATGTAGGTTAATTTTCTCATACTCTAATACCCATTACACAAACGTCATCAATTTGATCTAGAGCACCTTTCCAGGTTTCAAATGTTTCATCTATGATTGTCTTTTGTTCTTTCATTGTTTTTCCTTGGACCGACAATAATAATTCTCTAAAGGCTTTAGCTTTAAACTTCTTACCCTTTTCTCCACCAAATTGATCCACATAACCATCAGAGAAAATGTAAAATGTATCTCCTTTTTCTAATTCAAAATTGTGAGTGGTGTAAGGATCATTTCTGAAAAACTGGCCGACAGGCTGTTTATTTCCTCTTGTCTCAATAAGTTCTCCATTACGAATCAACCACAATGGATTGTTTGCGCCAGCATAGTGTAAGGTGTTCCCTTCCAGCGTACATAAAGCAATGTCCATCCCGTCTTTTACATCTTCGTCTGACTTGTCAAATTCTTGAATAATAATCTCACGGGCTTTATCTAATAGTTGACCTGGGTCTGTTAATCCATATTCTCTAACACTCCTATTTAATGCATTGTTGCACACCACAGAAACCATGGCGCCTGGAACGCCATGTCCAGTACAATCTGCTGCTGCAAACAAAACCTTACCATCTATGTGTTCCATCCAATAAAAATCACCTGCTACAATGTCTTTAGGTTTATAAAGGATGAAAGAGTCCTGAAGGTATTCCTTTACCACCTTTACAGGAGGAAGTATGGCAGACTGTATTCGCTTGGCATAAGTAATGGAATCTAAGATTTCTCGATTCTTTTCTTCTAATTCATGGTGGGCCAATTCTACTACCACTTTCTGCTGTTCTACTTCTTGTTTTTGTGCCTCTATGACCAATTTTTGTTTTTTAGTAATCCTCAATCTATTAAAAGCAAATAACAGAAAGATGATGACCAACCCTAACCCAATGCCAGTAGCTATAGCCAATATACGCTGCTGCTCCTTTTCTTCTTGTTCTATGGCCAATAGCTTATCGTGTTCAGCATCATCAATTACCTTCTGTTTTTCATATTCGTATTTAGCCTGTTGATGAGCTGTTGCTTTTTGGGTAGCGGTGTTGTTTATGCTATCACTCATGGTAATGAAGAGCTTGTACATTTTCAGCGCTTTTATCCCTTTGCCTTGTTTTTCATAAACTTCACTCAATAGTTTGGCTGCACCTCTAACATCGCTTGGGAAACCTAATTCTTGAGCAATGGTTAAACTTTTTAAAGCACTTTCTTGAGCAAGAGACAATTTTCCTTCCTCCAATTGAATGTAGCCCATATTATTTAAGCAAAGGCCTACTCCTTCTTTATCACCTATGCTTTCATGAATGGTTAAACTTTCATTGTAAAATTCTAAGGCTTTAGCTGTTTCTCCTTGAGCGTCATGAACCATTCCAATATTGCTTAGAAGTATAGCAATTTTTGATTTTTCACCAACATCTTTATAGATGGTTAAACTCCTATGATAATACGTCAATGCTTGTATAAAATCTTTTTGATTGTCATAGATATAGCCAATGTTATTTAGGCTAGCAGCCATTCCAGCCTCATCGTTAATTTTCTTCTGAATAGACAAACTTTTCTTGTAATACTCTAATGCCTTTTCGATATCTCCTTGATTGTCATAAACAGCTCCAATGTTATTTAAGCTATAGGCTATTCCTTTTTGATCTCCTATATCCTCTTGAATGGATAAGCTTTTATGGTAGTATTCCAATGCCTTTGGGATGTCTCCTTGGTTGTTATAGATAAACCCAATATTATTCAAGCAAAGGGCTTCTCCTTTTTGATCTCCAAGTTCCTTGTAAATGGCCAGGCTTTCGTTACTGTATGCCATGGCTTTCCTACTGTTTCCTTGATTTTTATAAATGCCGCTCAGGTTGTTTAGCGCATCCGCTTGTGACTTTAGTAGCTTATCGTTGGGGTTGGAAGCAATGGCTTCTTCAATCAATTGATACTGAAAGAACTGGTACTTACTCCAATCTTCGTGCATCATATTCTCACAAATACCAGTCAGGGCATTGATCTTACTTTTTTTATCTTTTGTTGAATGATATGTTTTTAATGAGCTTTCTAATAGTACTAAATCTGCTTCTGGAAGTTCGGCTAACACTAAACTATCCACTAAATAATAGTCCTTGTCTGCAAATTCTTGAGCGATTCCCTGAAAAGATAACCCTAGGAAGCAACAAATAAATATGTAATAAAAAGATCTCACGATTTAAGGATACAAGATAAGTAATCTTCACTAAAGATAAAGACATCGTTAAGAAAGGTTTAATGAATGAATTTTATGCTAAATTTTTGCATGATATCCATTACCTGATGGCTAAAAATTATTATGTATATTTATCGTAATCCTTTAACCCTGTTATTATGAAACTTAAAACCCCACAATTAATAATACCACTAATCATAATATTCGGAACTGCTTTTGCCTCGAATTCACATGCCCAAAAAAAGAGTGATAAAGTAAAAGCAAAAACGAATAAAGTAGTGAAAAAGGTAGCCAAATCTAAGCCTGTTAAGAAAACAACTAAGTCAAAACCAGTTAAGAAAGTGGTTAAATCTAAACCTGTTAAGCATATGAGGAAGGAGTTTAAAAAGGTTGGTAAATCGGTAAAAAAGGAACTCTAAACGCCAGTACTATCAAACATTTTTTTATCATATTTTTTTTGTTGATTAGCACAATTGTTTGTGCCAATAACTATACAGATAGTTTGTGGTCTGTTTGGTCTGATGAAGCTGAACACGATACCATTCGATTAAAAGCGCTCAATAAATATGCATGGGATGCTCACCTCTATTCTCAACCTGATAGTTGCTACTATTATGCTCAAGTAGAGTATGATTATGCAGTAGAAAAAGGGCTTAAACGGTTTATGGCCTATGCCCTAAATACGCAAGGAACCTCATGGTACATTAGAGGGAATTATTATAAGGCAGTTGATTATTATAATGAGAGTTTAAAACTTAAAACAGAATTAGGTGATAAACGAGGGATTTCTGGTGCCTTAAATAATATAGGGAACATTTACAAAGAACGCGGTGAATATGTTAAATCCATCGAGTATTACTTAAAGAGCTTAAAAATAAAAGAAGAGATGGGTGATAAAAGAAGAATAGCTTCTTCTTTTAACAACATTGGCAACATTCACTTTATCATGGAAGAATATGATAAAGCTGAAACCTATTTTTCAAAAAGCTTAAAACTCAGCAAAGAGATTAATAATACCAAAGGAATAGCCAGTTCTCTCAAGAAAAAAGGTGCAATCTATGGAAAGCAGGGGGACTTGCATAGAGCGATGACCTACTATACTAAAAGCTTAAAGTTACTTGAAGGTTTAGAAAATAAGAAAGGAATTGCATCCTGTTTGGATCATATTGGTGACATCCAAATGGTGTTGGAAGATTACGACAAAGCAAAAGAATATTTTGAACGAAGCTTAGCTCTTTCTAAAGAATTAGAGAATCAAATAGGGATAGCTGTTTCTTATACCAACATTGCAAGTACTTACGAAATGAAAAATGATTATCAAAACGCCATAATATATAGTTATGAGGCTCTTAATGTTGCTCAAAAAGCCGGCTCTATTAGAGAAATAAGGTCATCATCAAAAATACTTTACAGGTGTTACAAGGAGGTTAACCAATATCAACAGTCATTGGAAATGTATGAATTGTACCACAAAATGAATGACAGTATTAATGATGAAGAAAACCAACAGGCCATCATCAAACAAGAATACAAATTAGCATACGAGCGGCAAGTTGCTGCGGACAGTATACAAATGCATGAAGAAAAAAAGATGTCGGATGCCCACATCGCTGCTCAAGAGTCTCAGTTAGATCAGGAAAAAACCATGCGGTTTATACTTTATGGTGGTGTAATTTTGTTGCTATTATTTGCAGGTTTTATATACCATAGGCTTAAAGTGAACAAGCAACAAAAGGAAATTATTGAGTCTCAAAAAGCTGAATTAGAAAATAAAAAAAATCAAACTACAGGTTAATCTGAATTCCTTTTTTATAACTGTGGTTCTTGTCCTGAGACATGTAATCAATTTTAGTATCCACAACAAAACTATCATAATCACAATCTATAGTCTGCTGCATGAAAAAGATATGTTTACCATCTTTGGAATGTTTTCTACCTAACACTTCAAAAGTTTCAGGCTTTGCATCAGTAATCACTTTAGTATCACAATAAACAGCTCCTTTATCCTTTGTGTATCCCCAGGATAATATTTGAAAGGTTTCACTGTCAACTCCTTCTAAAATCATCCCATTTAAATATACATTATTGTTGTCTTTGTAATAACCACACTCTATGGCACGAAAACTTTTAGCATCACTATTTTGAAGTATATTTTCTCCATTACTAAGGTTTACGCCATCACTTCCTAAGAAACAGTTTTTTAGCACCTTAAAATTGGCTCCGTTCATTCCTTCTATAGTTATCCCATTATAATAGGCATGGTTTTTATCGTGAGCATAACCATACTCCAATACCTTAAAGCTGCTTGGGTCTGATGATTGGACAACCTTTCCATTAAAGTAAGCAGATTGATTATCTTTTGCATAATAAGAGTTCGAATCACCAATCAACTTAAATGAAGTAGCATCAGCTCCAGCTATTTTCATGAGTCCTTCTGATTTAGAATATCGATTTCTGTAATAAACATCTTCCTTGTCAGCACAATAGGCATAACCTACTGATTTAAAACTTGATTTGTCAATATTTTCAACAACTTCACCTCTAAAATAGATGTTGTCATTATCTCTCACTGTTCCATCCTCACACCTGAATGATTTTTCATCAGCAATGGCAATAGGATCAAACACACCATATTCCTTACTGTAATATATTTTCCCTTTATTGCGGTAATAATTTCCATCTGAATAATAGTTGCTGCATCCCTTTATAATTTTATAATCCTTCGAAACTTTTTTCATCCCATGCATCATGGCAGTACCACATCGAAATCTGTAGGGTTCTAAGTCTAAATCAGGGTCATAATCCCCTCCAGATGAAGTACATGTTTGGCTTAATGTAGGGTTTATAAATAAAAACAGAAGTAGCGCTGTTAAAGGTAATGTCAAGAATTTCATAGTTAACTTGTTTTGTTTGATACTTAGATGTTGGGAATCAAAGATTTCCATAAATATTGCTTGCAAGAATAATACCAGCATTGAGAAAAATAATAAAGACTTTCTTACCTTTAAAAAATGAAGCAATTAGCACTACTATGTCTTCTTATCTTTTCTAGTTTAATTTATGCTCAACCCCCTACTGTTGGGCTTCTTAAAACTGGTGCTGGTGTCACTGATGGTTACACCCTGTTTACTCCAGATCAAAGTAAAAATGTTTACTTGGTTAATAATTGTGGTGAAAAAATTAACGAATGGAGTTTTTCTGAGAAGCCGGGTTCTACTTGTTATCTTTTAGAGAATGGAACATTGTTAAGAGCTGGTAGGGATACGCTTCAAATTAGAGATTGGAATAACAACATCATTTGGACCTATGCAACATCTGCAAATGGACTTTTACAACATCACGATATTGAACCTCTTCCAAATGGTAATGTGTTGTGTTTATTGACCGACAACTACACCAATACTCAGATGATAGCAATGGGGAGAGATCCAGCTATAACTGATGTAAATGTTAAACTCGATAAAGTGGTAGAATTGCAACCAATCGGATCAAATGGAGCAAACATTGTTTGGGAATGGAAGTTTAGCGATCATTTTATTCAAGATTTTGACAATAGCAAGCAAAATTTCGGAGTAGTTGTAAATGCCCCAGAGCTTATTGACATCAACTTCGATAGTACGTTTACTTCTGATATGACACACTGTAATGCGATAGATTATAATCCGGGATTAGATCAAATTATACTTTCCTCTAGAAATTTTAGTGAAATATACATTATAGACCATAGCACTACTACATTAGAAGCTTCTGGTCATACAGGTGGAAACTCGACCATGGGAGGGGATCTTTTATGGAGGTGGGGAAATCCACAAGTGTATGATCAAGGGAATAGTTTGGATCAGCAGCTATTTAAACAACATGATGCTAAATGGGTAGAAAGCGGGTATTTGGATGATGGAAAGATCACGGTTTTTAATAATGGTGGTAATGGTGTAAGTTCATATAGCTCCATTCATTTAATAACACCTCAAATTGTTGGAGGTGTATATACTAAAATAAGCAATAAGTTTACCCCTCTTAATTTTGAATGGTCATGGAATGGGTCACTTTTAGGTACAACGGTAAATGAAAGTAAAAAAAGTGGAACACATAGTTTACCCAACGGAAACTTTATAATATGTGAGACCTCTACTGGAAGAATCTCAGAAATTACCAAAACTGGAACTCATTTGTGGACTTATAGAAACCCTGTTGGAACGAGTACTTATAATCAGTTTGATGTGATAGTCTCTTCCGATAATTCAATCTTTAGAGGTGAAAAATACCCGAGTAATTATATCGGGTTTTCAAGCCAAAGTTTGACAGCTCAAGGATTAATAGAAAACCTCAATACCGTTTCTGATACATGTATACTTGGTGTTGGAATTGAGGATTACGAGCTAACGTCTGTTTCCATTACAAACCCTGTTATAAATGATGTCATCAACTTTAATGCAGGATCTTCATTTAATAAGATTGTAGTGATTGATATTACTGGAAAAACAGTTTTTGAAACTTCAAACTTTGTTGGTGTTAGGTTAAAAATAAACCTTAAACCTGCACTCTACTTTATTCAGTTGTTTTCAGATGATAAAATGGAAACGAGAAAAATTGTGGTAAGGTAAAACCTTTAGATTTATTTTATTTTTTTAATAAAAATGAAATCGCCACCCTCATCACCAGTATTGTGTATGGTTCCATATTGAGGTGTATTGTTGCTGTTGTTCATTACAGCTACCCTAAACTGAGTAAAAATGTCTAAGGTTGAAACATACTTTAAATCGTTTTCGGTTAACCTTTTCGTTAAGTACTCCATAAAAACACTCTTATCTGGGACTTCATTTAACATCCCACTGGTAATGCCTTTTCTACTTTTTAATTTATACAAACTTTCAATAGATGGAGGAGCATCACTAAATGCTTTGCGGGTTTTAAAAATACCACCACCAAAACAGGCGTCTGCAATTAATAAGGTATGCTTAGCTGGTATTTCATCTAAGTATCCTTGAATGGTAGAGTTTCGTAACCAGTTAGCGGTATTACTCTTCTTAGCATCAACAGGTAACCAATAACCTGTTTCTTTCTTTTCATTCCAATAACCATGACCAGCATAAAAGATGAGTAAGTTATCGCTACTGGTTAAATTATTACTCAGCGCATCAAAGGCTTCAATGATATTAGTTCTAGTTGCATTTTTTAGAAATAAGACATCCTTTTTTTCAAAAGTGTACTCTGTGGTGAGCACATTGTATAGTTTTTGAGCATCCTTAATGGGTTGATCCAATGTAGAAATAGAAGCATCTTGGTATTCATTGTTTCCAATAATGATGGCATAATATTTTCCTTGAACAGCTAAATCAGCTTCCTGCTGAGCCTTTTTAGCATCTTCTGTTGATACTGATTTTGAGAAATCAAATCCAGAATCTCTTGAACTGTCTTCTTGTTTTTTAATTTTTGCAGGAGGGTCTTTCTTAGCCACTGGAGGACTCACTGGTGCTGTTGGCTTTTTCTCAACAACTTGAGCAACATCCCTAACCGGTTTATTGGTTAGTTCGGCAATTTTCACATAATCAACAGATCCGTTTGGATGAATAAACCTTATTCGCAAATCATGTCTTTCATCAAGAACTGTTTTTGGATCAAATGCATATTCCTTTTTACTACTGTATTTTGATTGGCCAACCATCGTATTGTTAATAAATAGCATGATTCTGTTGTCTAACCTTATCAATGTTACTTTGTTATAATCATCCTTCTTATAGATTTCATTTAGTTTTTCTTTTATCACAACCTCACCAAAATCTGTATTATGAAGGCATACCACTCTATCTTCATTCATGTCAATTTTTAATGGAGCTTGTCCCCTCTTTTTTTGCCCTAATTCTAATATAATCCTGATAGGCCTATCTTTAGAAATCATCTTAAACCGAATTTCAAACTCTAACGCTACTTTATCTAAACTACCAGGTGTCGTTTTCGCAATAAACATTAATCCATCCCCTTTTTCCTTATGACTAAGTTTCATCTCGCCACTATTAATCATCATATCGCCACTTGGACCAATCAATTTTGGAGTATTAAATAAAATCTCTTGATTGTCGAAATCTTCAATAAAGAAATTATTGCGGTGTAAATGATCAAAATCTTTTAAAGTAGAAGATTCTATTTGGCTAAAAGCTGCAATTGAGCTTGAAACAAATAGTGCTGTCAATATTAAAAAACGAAAGAAGTTAATATTAGTTTTCATAATAAATTGATGGATTTATTCAAATATAGCTAAAACTTACAAATTAAGCTTGTTGAGAATCAATAACTTACTGTTTTATGTTATGTTCTTTCTCCCAAAGTAACCTGATCACCTTCATTAACAATTCCTTCACTTAGTATCTTACAGGTTACTCCCCCTCTCCAGTCTGGTGTTAATGCTTTGGTAAGACCAACAATTTGTTCATCCATTCTACTACAAGGTTTTAATTCTCCAGTAATTTCCAACAAAAAATTACCAACCTTCAGTAAATCGCCAGTCGTATTTTCTAAATTGATTCCTTCAACGAGTATGTTCGCTCTTCGAGTAGTCCAATGTATATTACGATCAAGTTCTTCAGTAGCAGCATTCCAACCTTCTTGAGTCATAACAGTAACTTGCCTATCCCCTTTTATCAATCCTCTTGAATCATCCCCTACACCTCTTTCGAACGAAATCTTTGCGGATGCATAAACCACCATTGGGGCTCTTTTTTTGTCGCGTGTTGCTATTTCTACTACTTTTCCCATGTTTGAACTATACTATTGTTTAATAATTTTAAAAGCTTGTTGATTAACGATAAGTACATAATAACCATTTGTTAGGTGATTAATGTCAATCTTATTCCCCGATTTCACAATTGGAATGTCTTTACCATCTATCCCATAGAGTTTAATAGCTGCATCATTGGGAGCTGTAATAAATACAATTCCTTGAGTTGGATTCGGATAAACGGAAATTTGATCATTTTCTAAACTACTCTCGGCAACATCAGTCGGAAATGAGCAGTTGTTAATGTTTCCAGGTAGTGTTGCATCCATGTATAACGACCTAGATTCAAACCACCATTTTAGATAGTCAATTTCTTCCTGATAAGAGTTACCAACGAAGTAGTTCCAATTAACATAAACGCCTAAAATAGGCCACCTTTGAAAATTACGTTGTTGAGATTCGTTTAAATATAAGGCTGTAGAATCTATCCAATTGTTAATGTAACTGGTTTTTAATATTGTTGAACGTAAATATTGCCAATGGCATTGCAATTGGTTTGCAAAAGAAGTGTCTTGAAGCATTCTTGCCCACCAATTTGGTGGTTCTGTTGAGAAAGTAGGACAAACACTTGCAAAGTTATATTGCCATCCTGTGGTATCATAAGAAGCGCAATAATCAGCATTACCAAAAGAAAGGTTAAAATCCCACATGGGGCCACAGGAGAGTTTTCCACCTTTACTGTCTTTATCCTTATACATAAAACTACTTGAGCGATAGCCATCTACGGTTCTACCCAATTCTTGCATCAACATAAAATCAACAAAAGAACCTGCATTAATAAATGGTCTATACCCTAAAACAGAATCTGTAAAGTTTGGACCATAAACCGCATCTTCAAAAGCCGTTACATAATCCTTAATGTAATCTTTTTGAGGCTGTGTAAGTTCATCGTATTCCGGATCATGGTATAAGAATTTTACTTTAGGTTGATACGTTGATGTCCATGGAGTATTACTACTTCCTGTTAATTTATCTACCTTAATAATGTAACCTCCTGTTAGCGAATCTCCAGCATTATCATCAAAATCCAATTTTGCAATGTCAACACGATCGTTATCTCTCTTAATTCTTTCCATTAAGGTGTAAACCCCCATGTATTGGCCATTAATAACCAATTCACAATAAACATACCTTGGTGAATAAGGCTGCATTTGTTCAAATAATGAATAGGTAATTTCGTTTCGCATGAGTGATTTATCCGGATATGCACCGTAGAGAATCCAATCGTTTTCTACTGGCATCCCTAATAAAGAAACATTGTTATTATTCCCCAATACATCTCGAGTTTCTAACCCATAACTTTTTTTAGGATACTGCTGTGATGTGGAACCACGTATTTCTATTCCAATGATACCATCATAGTTATTGAAAGGGTCAGTCATGAAATTTCTGTTTCCAGCACCATTCCATATAATTCCCATATCACAGTTTATTTTGGGGTCATCGACAATCGTTTGACTATTGGTATTGATAACCACTATAGGTAGGTTGGAGTCAGTAAAGACTTGCGCATAGCTCAAGTTAAAAGCTAACAGGGAGAAAAGAAAAGGAATTAGTTTTTTCATTGTTACTAAGGTTGAGAACACAACGAAATTAGTAAATTTTAGGGAGAAAATGCCTATCCATCCTCTGCTCTATAAGTCATTTTTCATAAACTAAAAAAAATGACTGGTTAACTCATTGAAATGACCCGTTTACTCATTTCACCTTGTAGAATCTTATATGCTCAATTAGTTTAGTTGAAAATTACTAAAGCTAAAATTATGAGTGTATTCCAAAACCTTAAGACAATAATATTCAGTAACTTACCGTTGCATATGTATTCAAGGCCATCTTTAACTTTAAAACGCAGTACTATGAAAACCTATCTTTTACTTGGTGCATTTTTTTGCACAATGCTTAGCGTTAATGCTCAAAACGCAACTAAATCCACCATCTCTTTTAACCATGTTAAAGGACTAAATGACATCCATCAACAAGCCTTAGATAGTGTTTACTATAACATGAGCGATTTGAATTATCATTTTTTTACTTTGGTAAGTAAAGAAGAAAAGCAATTGTATCAACAAGCAAAACTGCTAAGGTTGATTAAGGCTCGAGCTTTAAGTGTAATGGCCTATTATCAAAGTAATCAGGGTGTTGAAGTACAAAACTTATTCATTAAATACAGCGGACAATACCCTACTTTATGGTTACATAAGCCGGTTTCTCAACTGGCTGCAAGTGGCAACATTGTATTAGATGATAATGAAAGGCAATGTTTTCCTTTCAATCCTTCAACCGACAATGTAATTACATCTAAGAACGGAAATCGATTTTTCTTTCCACCAAATGCTTTTGAAACACTCAATGGAAAAACGATCGTTAATCAAAACATCGATGTATGTGTATGGGAATTTGTAGATAAAAAGTCATTGATATACTCAGGATTAACTACTGATGCCAATGGAAAAATGCTAGAAACGGCTGGTTCCTTTTTTATAGAAGCTAAATTAAATGGAGAAGAACTAAAGTTAAGCCAGGGAGAAAGTTATACGGTAGAGATGAAGTCTCCAAAATCTTTTCCTGATATGTTCACTTACTATGGAGGAACTAAAGATGGGTTAATTGACTGGGCAGTAAACAAGGATGAGCCTGCTACATTTAACAGTGCCTTGGCAAGTATATCAGAAGAACCACAAGAAATCATACAGCAAATACAAAGCGAAGGATTAGAGTTTAACAATGTTAACTATGACGCATGGAGAGATAATGAATATGGAGAAATAGATGAAGAATACGTTGAAAGTGCTCAAGCAGTAGATTTTTATGAAATGTCTGCAGGAAAGTTAGGTTGGATTAATTGCGATCGTTTTTACGAAGTAGAAGATAAAACAACCTTAGCTGTTCGCATAGATAGTGATAAATCAATGGTAGTGCGTATCGTTTTTAAAGACATCAATTCTGTTATGCCTTGTTATTCGAATTCTAATAATAAAAACCAGTACACGGCATCTGGAATACCTAAGGGAGAAAAAGTGATGCTATTGGCTTATTCTGTTAAGGATGATAATGCGGTACTTGGATATAAAGAAATCACCATCGGGGAGAATGATATCGAAGACATTACATTAAACAATTTAACTAAAACAAGGTTTAAGAGTGCTGTTTCTGAGTTGCTTAGTTTTTAGATATGTATAATATTAAATAGTTGCTAAAACTTTATTCACCATTTTTTTACTATAACCATTAATCTTTTGATGAGCTGGCATCCAGCCCATTAAAAATCGAGTAAAATCTGCCCAAGCAATTGGGTAGAGTTTTCTCCATTCCATTTCTAAATCCTTAAATTCCAATGCTTTTTCTTTTTTAACTAAAGCCATTTCTAATGCTGAAAAGTAAAAATTGAGCAGTTCTTCTTCGTGTCTTCCACACTCAACTTCGGTTAAGCAACTCCCCATGAGATAGGATACATCTTTCATCCCACATCCGCCACCAACATATTGAAAGTCAACTGCAGCAACTTTATCTAAATTTTCATTAAAACAAAAATTAGCCACTTTAGCATCTCCGTGTATTAATGTTTGATAGCGACAATTGTTTAATTGTTTATCAATGGTTGATGCTGATCGTTTCAAATCACCCTCATCCATTGCAGCTAACTCATCTGGCCGGGTTGCTAAATGCCAATAGCTTCCATTAATCCATAATCCTTCTGGTTTTACAGCCATAAAAGTAGCATGAAAATTAGCTAACCATTTTAAACAAACTTTTACTTCTTCTTTTGAAAGGTGTGATTTACGAATAGGGAAGCCAGCAGCGTCTAAATCTTCTAAAACAATAACTTGATCTTCTCCTCTACTTTCAGCTCCATAACATAATGGTACCTTACAATTTTCATCACAAGCCTTGCTATAATTCTTATACCATTCGACTTCAACCTGATATGATTTTACTTTGCGTTCATGAGATGTATTCGTGTTCCAGCCTCTTGGATGATTGGTTTGATTGGGAAATACAATGTTTTTAACGATAACCGTATTTACAGAACCTCCAGTTAGTGCTACCCTTATGATTTTACCATAACCACTCCATAGCGTTTGAATCTCTTCAACCTCTTTAGCATCGCTTGCATTAGTCGCTTTTAAAATGGTTTGGTTCAGGTTACTATGCATCTTCAAATGCATAATAATTTGGCCAGTCTTGATCTTTACACGCTTTAATGATATCATTAACACGTTCAGTAAAATCCTGACTTACCCCTTTCTCGGCTATAAACTTTAGTAGATCTTGGAAACTCTTTAGCATACTGTTGTAAAAAGAACTTTGTTTTATAGTCTTTTCCTGAGTATACTTTTGAGCTATTTCGATGTTAAACAGCATAATATCAGCAATGATATATGCGTCTACTCCCAATTGAAGATAATGTTTTATGATTTTCTGGGCAACTGAACGTCTCGTTTTTGGCTTTCTATTATTTAACGGAAAATATTCTTTCCCGATTTTAAATTTTGCTTCGTCCAGTAATTTTTCTTCTTTGGGGTTGAAGACAAAGTTATAATACGTTTTTACAGGCTTAAAGCGTGTGTATAGATCAAGCACTTGCTCTTGCAACTGGGCTTTGCTAAGATCGTTTAGGTATATTTTTAATTCCCTTTTACTCAATGCTATTTATTACGTCTGTTAAAGTTTTTATCTCCTCTAGTCTTATTCTTTTTGTATTTCTTTTTGATTTCTCTCTTGTAAGAACCGCCTTGATTAGTCTTCTTGTTCTTTTCTTTCTTTTCGTGAAAACTTGGCCCACGTTCCTCAGTTTTCAGGTTTCGATTGTGGTTTTTTGTTTCTCCTTCCTTTGGACGTTCGTCAGGAGTTAACTCTTTAGAATATTCAACTTCTTTAGGAAATTCTATTTTAGGAATTTCATAATCCATTAGCTTTTCGATCCCCTCTTTAAATTCTTTTTCTGCTTTCGTATAAAATAAAATAGTCCTTCCCTCCTCTTCAGCTCTACCAGTTCGGCCAATTCTATGCATGTAATTTTCTGGAAAAGTTGGTGTATCAAAATTGATAACGTGTGAAATTTTATCTAAATCTAACCCACGTGCCATGACATCTGTAGAGACTAATATTCTATTTTTTCCATTATCGAATTGTTCAATCGAACGGATTCGGTAATTCTGAGACTTATTGGAGTGTATAACCCCCATTTCTGTATCAAACTCTTCTTCTAGGGCCTCAAATAGTCTGTCAGCGCTCTTTTTATTGGCAACAAACACCAAGACCTTTCTAAATTCATCTTTGTCTTTTAAAAGGTAAGCCAATAAATTTACTTTCGTGTAAAAGTTTTTTACCTGGTAGCATTGTTGTGCAATATTATCTAAAGGTGTCCCACTTACCGCTATTGCAATCTTTTCAGGAACAACGAAGAAATCATCTATTAGTGCATCAATTTCTTCAGTCATAGTGGCTGAAAACATAATGTTTTGTCTACGCTCAGGTAACAACTCAAAAATGTTTGTAAGTTGAAAACGAAACCCAAGATCGAGCATAACGTCAACTTCATCTATCACTAACTTTTTAATTCCTTTTAGCTTTAAGGCTCTACTCAATGCCAAATCGTACAGCCTACCTGGTGTAGCAACAACGATATCACAACCTTGAGCTACGGCTTGTTTTTGAGTGTTTATATTAGCGCCTCCGTATACGCCAACTACTCTAACATCCTTATAAGCAGTATAACTTTTAATGTTTTCAACTACTTGTAAAACCAATTCTCGGGTGGGAACTAATACAAGTATTCTAGGGGTGTCTTGCTTGGAAAATTTAAGCTCCTCCAGGATCGGCAGCATGTAGGCAAAAGTCTTCCCAGTACCTGTTTGTGCTATCCCTACTACATCCTTGCCAGAAAGAATAACAGAAAACGAAGCTTCCTGAATTGGTGTGGGGTGCTCAAAACCTAAATCATCAATTGCATAATTCAATTGTTTTGACAGGTTAAATTTTTTAAAGGAATTACTCATATCCAACTAAAATTATTGATCCCACAAGTTAAAATAATCCATTACAAAAAAGCTAAAACCTAATATAGAAATTCCAATTATAAATACCACAATAATGGCTATAATCTCAGGTTTAGGTTCATAGTGCTCCATTTTAGAAATATTAGATTGCTTGTACGAAACGGTAATGGTATCTAATTCTTTAGCAGCTTTTCGCTTTAAAAGGATGGTATCCTCACATGTATCTCCTTGATAAATGTAAGAAACCCTTGCATGCTTATGTTTTTTGATTTGATGTTTGTCATTTTTAGCATACTGGAGTGTAATTTCCTCAATCCGAGCTTTTAACTTGGGTCGATTGGAATTTCTGATTAAGCGAAACAGCATAATTAGAGCTACTCCAATTAATATTACACCAACGTAAAATACCATTATGATCTAATTATGTAATGCGAGAAAAACTTAAGGAAATAGGTTAAATCTTCTTAACCTTAACAGCATTCATTCCTTTTAATCCTTGCTCCAATTCAAAAGTTACTTTGTCCCCTTCTGCGATTTCATCAATTAACTGACTCACATGCACAAAGTATTTTTCTTGGTTTCTGGTATTGATTATGAATCCAAAACCTTTAGAAGTATCAAAGAAATCAACTTTTCCTTCTAGATCACCGTCAAATGCCTCTTCAGCTTCTTTTTTAGGGATACCGATTTCAATATCACTTGCTTTAATCTTTTCTTTCTTCTTATTTGGATCTGGTGGAGTATCACTTATGTTACCAAATTCATCAACGTAAGCCATCATGTTTTCTAAGCCACCACCAGAAGAATTCTCTCTTCTTTCTTCCGCTTTTTTCTTTTTATCCTCACGTTTTTTCAAACGTTTTTTCTCTTTTTCTTTCTTGTTGAATGATTGTTGTGACTTAGCCATATTTACTCAATGATGTTTTGATTTGATGCAAAAGTAATATTCCTTCATCAGTTAACGAAATCTCCTTCGATTAATTTTGTTCTACCTTAATAATCGTACCTGGTTTAGGAAGTATAAATTTTTCTACTTCATTTACTTTCCATGGGTAAATTAAATTAACCCTTCGTATAAACTCTTTAACATTTGTCCCCCTGACTTTTCTTTTATTCTTACGATTGTATTTCACAAAAAAGTCTTCCCAATGGCATATAATTAGCCTCTCTGGATTTAAGTACTCAATAAGATGCTCAGGGTAATTATCTACATAATCAAAAGAAGCTGCTCCAAGCATGGCTAAGTTAATAGGGTGTTGATCCCTTACTTCTTCTGGAATAAATCCTTTAAACGGTGCGGCTGCAGAAGGTTGTATGAAGATTCTAAATTCTATGTAGCCATTAGTCTCTAAATAGTCAAAAAAAAAAGAAAAGGGCATTCCTTCTTTCCACCACTCTGCTCTTGAATGATTTGTTGATTCGTTATAATTCTTAGTTCCTTCCGCTTCTCCTTTGTAAAACTTAATGTTCCAAAAAAGATGTGGAGCATGTTCTGATGTGATTGGTGTTACCCGAACAGTGCTATCAGCTGTGTAATATTGTTTTCTCAGTTCTTTATGCGAAGTAGCGTACTTATCTAACGTAACAATATTCTTCGATTTTATTTTTTTGACTCCTCTTATAATGTTAGAACCTGATTGGGAGCAGAATATTTTTGAACTGTCATTTCCATATTGTTCATATACATATGGGACATCCAATAAATGATCATAGTGAGAGTGGCTTACCCATATGGAACTGAGCTCACTTTTTTTCAATCCTTCTAATTCATTATCGATGGTTTTTGTGTCGGATTTTACAGTTCTAAACCCAAGAAAGGAAAGTGATAGTCTCAATAATATAGGTTGGTTTGAAAAGTAAGGATCTATTAATATTGATCTATGACCTCTTTCAATGTTAAACCCACCACAACCTAAATACTTAATTCGAAAGTCCTCACCTTTAAGAGAATCATATTTAAAGGAATGTGGAACGTTACTGTTTTTATAAACGGACGAATCAACATCAGTATGCTTTACAACCCCATCTTTAAATAACGAGTTTACAGGCCGACCACAACTTGTTATTAACAAGAAGGTTGCAACTAAAAACCAAAAACAGTTCCCTTTTAAATTCATAGTTCAAACTTAATAAAAAACACCAATAGATAATTGTCAATAATTTCGGATATTGCATAACTATGAATAAGTTATTTAAAACATGCTGCTGTGCAGCTATTATGTTGCTCTTTTTTGATGCATATGCTCAAGAAGATGCAATTAAGAGCATTCGCTCTCACTACAAAAACATTGGAAAACAAATAACAGCTTGTAAAAACACAAAAGAAAATGCAGCTTGCGCGTTATATTGCAATACCAACCTCACTAATTCTGGCAACAATCAGTGGCGTGGATCAGGGAATTATAAAAAAGAAGTACAGTTTTGGTACACGGACAGCCCTAAAAGTTGTGATGAATGCGGTGAAGACGGAGTTAATGTGTTAAAAAAAGTTATTAGTTCTGAGCAGGCTGGAACAGCAGTATATTATAAAGAATTTTTATACGATAAAGGCAAGCTTGTTTTCTATTACATCAAAATTTCTACCAAACAGCAAGAAGAAGAGTACCGTTACTATTATCAAAATGGGGTCTTAATAAGGCACATAGAGAGTGGTAATGCTATGGATGGAAAAGAAGCTGCCAAAAAATATAAAGAGCTCATTTTGCAAAAATCAAAACTTTTACAAAAAGAATTTTTATTAAGTTTCGACTAATCAATTGAGTAAGACTCCCCAAATACGACTCGCTAACATTGATGATTTACCAGCTATTGTTGCGATATACAATCAAGCTATAACAGCAAAAAAAGCTACAGCAGACTTAACTCCTTTTACCGTAAAAGAACGCGTAGAATGGTTTAATAAATATGATGCAGTCCACTATCCCATATACATTGCTACAATTGATGATGAAATTGTTGGGTATGCTACACTTTCTCCTTATCGAAACGGACGAGAGGCACTAAGCAAGGTTGCTGAAATTAGTTTTTACCTGGATTATAATTCATTGGGACAAGGCATAGGTTCAGCTTTGGTAAATCATGTCGTAAATGATTGTAATCGTGTGAATAAAGAAACGTTGCTGGCAATTTTACTTGATGTGAATACGGCTAGTATTAAGTTACTTAAGAAGTTTGGATTTAGAGAATGGGGGAATTTGCCTTTGAATAGTAATTTTGATGGGAATAAGTATGGACACCTTATTTATGGGTTAAATTTGAAGTAAATGAAAGTTTGTATAGCCGAAAAACCAAGTGTTGCACGTGAAATTGCTACTGTTTTAGGAGCAGGAACGAAGCGTGATGGGTATTATGAAGGCAATGGTTATGCAGTTACATACACGTTTGGTCATCTATGTACATTAATGGAACCTAATGATTACAAAACCCATTGGAAAAGTTGGAACCTGAACAGTCTTCCTATGCTTCCGGAAAAATTCAAAACGAAAGTAACCAAGAATGGCGGCATCCAAAAGCAATTTAAAATTGTTAAGGGCCTATTTGATAAAGCAAGCTTAATTATTAACTGTGGGGATGCGGGCCAAGAAGGAGAATTGATTCAACGTTGGGTTATTGATCAAGCAGGCTACAAAGGAGAGGTCCAACGTTTATGGATTTCATCATTGACTACTGAAGCCATAAAAGAAGGATTTCAAAATTTAAAACCATCTGAAGATTATGACAATCTTTATTATGCGGGATTTTCAAGAGCTATTGGTGATTGGCTCTTAGGAATGAATGCAACAAGGCTGTATACCTTGAAGCATGGTGGATATAAACAGGTATTGTCTATTGGAAGAGTCCAAACGCCTACCCTTGCGATGGTCGTTAACAGATTTAAAGAGATAGAAAATTTTAAGCCGCAACCCTTTTGGGAATTACAGACGCTTTACAGGGAAACTTTATTTAACTGTGAAGAAGGTCGGTTTTTGAAAAAAGAAGCAGGAGAAAAGTTTGCTAATAAAGTAAAAGAAAGTGATTTCGAAATTGTTTCAGTTGCCAAGAAAAAAGGAAAAGAATATGCTCCTAAACTCTTTGATTTAACAGGTTTACAGGTTTATTGTAACACTAAGTTTGGTTACACCGCGGATGAAACACTTAAAACAGTACAAAAACTATACGAGCAAAAAGTGGTGACTTACCCTAGGGTTGATACTACATTTTTACCGAATGATATTTATCCTAAAGTGCATGGTGTTTTGGAAAAATTGACTGAATATAGTCAATTAACTCAGCCTCTTTTAGGTAAGACCATCAGAAAGTCGACTAAGGTGTTTAATGATAAAAAAGTAACAGATCACCATGCAATTATACCAACAGGAGTACAAAATTATTTAGATGCACATCATCAAAAGGTTTACGATATTATTGTAAAGCGCTTTATTGCTGTATTTTATGATGACTGTGAAGTAGATAATACTACTGTGATTGGAAAAGCTGATGATGTTACGTTTAAGACTACGGGAAAAGAGATTAAAGAAAAAGGTTGGCGAGTAGTTTTTGAAAATTCTAATTCACCAGAAAAAGAAGATGCGCTACTCCCTTCTTTCGAAAAAGGTGAAAAAGGACCTCATAATCCTTCCTTTTTAGAGAAGGAAACCAAACCTCCAAAGATGTTTACCGAAGCAACTTTATTAAGAGCAATGGAAACTGCAGGGAAACAAGTGGACGATGATGAACTGAGAGATTTAATGAAGGAAAATGGTATCGGAAGACCTTCTACACGAGCCAACATCATCGAAACATTGTTTAGGCGAAAATATGTTGTTAGAAAGAAAAAACAATTACTACCCACTTCTACAGGGATTCAATTAATAGATACCATTCAAAACAAAATGTTGACCTCGGCAGAATTGACGGGTACTTGGGAAAAGCAATTGAAAGAAATAGAACAAGGAACTTACAAAGCAGGAACATTTATCAAAAATATGAAGCAAATGGTTGATGCTTTAGTTTATGAGGTAAGAATGGAGGATAGAGCCAATATCTCTCATGTAACTGCTGCAAAGAAAATACCAATTAAAAGTAACTCAGGAATTACCACGCAGAAATGTCCGAAATGTCGAGAAGGAAATATACTGAAAGGAAAGAAAGCCTACGGGTGTAATCGGTTTAAAGAAGGCTGTGATTTCAGAATGGCTTTTAGTTTTATGGGTAAAAAAGTATCTGAAAAACAGTTTATTCGATTGATAAAAAAAGGAAGCACGGTTAATCTAAAAGGATTTAAAACAGCTGATGGTAAAGTAGATGGGACCATCTCTTTTAATGAACAGTTCGATTTAATTTTGAATGAGAAGATTATAAAAACTAAAAAACAGGCAGATGCTATGGTTTGCCCTAAATGCAAAAAGGGAAGCATCATAAAAGGAAAAATGGCATATGGGTGCAGCGAGTATAAAAATGGCTGTGATTTTAGGTTTCTTTTTGAAGAAGTTAGAACAAAAGCAGGTGAACAGGTAATCACCAAAGAATTGGTTCATAGTATTATCAATGGAACTACCTAAAGAAAACCATAGCCATTATGCAATTTACAAACCTTATGGGTATTTAAGCCAGTTTGTAAATAATGGGCCGAAACAAGGTTCCAAAAAACTATTAGGAGAGCTCTATAGTTTTCCTGAGGGTATCATGTCTATTGGACGGTTGGACGAAAAATCAGAAGGTTTATTATTGCTTACTACAGATGGAAAAATGAGTAACCATGTTTGCAGTAGTAAAATAGAAAAGGAATATTATGCTCAGTTAGATGGTGTAATTACGGATGAAGCGATTAAGAGGTTAAAACAAGGCGTAGAAATTGGTTTTGAGGGCAAAAAGTATACAACTCAGCCATGTGAGGTAAAATTGCTTCATAAAACGCCAAGCTTTCCCGTTAGAAGTAAAAAAATAAGAGATGAAAGGCATGGACCAACAACATGGATAAGTGTGGTCTTACGCGAAGGAAAATTTAGGCAGGTTCGCAAAATGACTTCGGCTGTGGGCTTCCCTACTCTACGTTTGGTAAGAGTAAGAGTTGGAGACATTCTATTAGGAGAAATGGACGTTGGAGCTGTAAAAGAAATGAAAACGCTTTAACAGTAATTTCTTATTGATCTAGATTTAAATCTTGAATGTAATAAGTACTTCCATCCAATTCAATTCGCACTTTTGCAGTTGTACTTGTACTAATTGACCAAGCGGGCATATTTTGAAATTCAAAGAATTTTCCTAATCCAGGTAACCCCTCTGTAGAGCTTGTACTTTCATAGCAAGAACTGCCAATACTTACTTGTAGCATTACCATAGAGTAACTTGGTGCAAATGGTCCTGTCATATTGACAACCTCTATGCCTATAGAATTATTTGCACCAGATAAGGCGTTAATTTTATAAGTGACAGCATTATGTGTTATGGTATTTTGAGCCGAAATGGTACTGCATGAAGTCGTTGAATTACCTGCTCCACCAGAACCTGTTCCATTACTACTTTCATCATCATCTTTGGAACAGCCAAAAAATGTGATCGAAAAAATAGAAGCACACATTAAAATATACCTTAACTTTTTCATGATTTAGAATGTTAATTGGGCTTATCAAATATAGTTAATTTAATCACTATTTTTGATTTTTTGAACTACATGGCATTCAACATCGTTTTAATAGAACCTGAAATTCCAATGAATACTGGGAATATTGGTAGGTTAAGCTTGGCGTCAGGCTGTAATTTACATTTGGTAAAACCTCTTGGATTTGAAATAGATGATACGCGCTTAAAACGAGCTGGATTGGATTATTGGAAACACATTAATTTGTTTATTTACGAGAGTATCGCTGATTTCTATGCAAAGAACAAGGAGCAGAAAATGGTTTACTTCTCTAGCCATGGGGAAAAACTGCATTGGGAAATTGATTATGAGGATGGACTCTTTTTAATATTTGGAAAAGAATCCGTTGGTTTGCCGCAAAGTATAGTGGAACAGCATAAAGATGATACATATAAAATTCCACTATACAGTAGCCATGTGCGTAGCCTAAATTTGGCCAATGCAGTAAGCGTTGCTGTTTACGAAGGGCTCAGGAGTATTAATCGGTAAGTTATGTTATGATTTTTTTGGTTTTGCTAAAAACTTCAACCACTCCACTTTAATCCATAATGGATATAGAATAAAGATGTACAGCAAATAACCAACAGTTATCATCGTACTAACAGACGCTTCTTTCATATATCGATACTCATAATTGTAAGACATGTTTTTAGGGTCATAACTTGTTGGAGTATGAACTAAGTACTTGTCAAAATAACTCCATTCCCAAAAGTTGTATATTTCATCCAACGTCACTAATATAGCAATGGGTACAAAAGCCATGCATAAGTGAGGAATCATAAATAATATAGCCCCTCTTTTTCTTCTAATTTTACCTCTTCTCTCTATTAAAGACCATATTGTGAGTCCAATAAATAAAAACCAAAAAGCGAAGAACACCTGATCTTCATCCCATTTTGTTATGGCCATAAATATTCCCAATAAGATTGGGATTAAGAAAACGACAAACAATCCAACTAAAAACTCCACCCACGACATGTTTTTAAACAAACTAAACACGAGCACTAACCCAAAGATAAAGCCGAAAAGGACGCCATAAAACCCATCATCATAAACGAAGAAGAAATCACGATCTTTACATTCTTGGATGTAATTTATTTGGTTTCTATAGTTTGAGACCAACCTGTCAAATGTGCCCACTTTTTCAGCAAGAGCACTTTCTTTTTTTACAGAGTATACATTATTGTTGTAGAGAGACATTAATTCATCAATATTAAAGATTGCTTTGTCGCCCTTTTTAAAATTGTTCATATGCGTCAACAGCTTACTATATTTCTGTCTAACAAAATTGACATCTTTGTAGCGGTCATGAAAATAAATTTGCTTTAACGAGTCCACACTAAATATATCTTCCCCTTCAAAATGGGAACCAACATATTGGTCACGATAAGGTGGGAATTCATAAAAATAATAAGGATACAATTTAGGTCTGGAATTTTCAAATATACCCTTATGCCCTCCTATAGAATCTCTCATGATGACTCTATATCGTGGAATGGAGTCATTTGCTCTTTTGACATCTTCATCAGTAAGGTTTTCATAAATGTACTGACTCTCTTCTATATTGTAATTATCGTTATAACCAGAAACGATGTAATTGTAATACGCCTTATCGTTCTCGTGATACCGATACATTTCATGTAAATAGGAGTATTCATTTTCATAGTAGAAGTAATAATCATTTTCATAATCTCTAAATGCATAATTACCTGAACTATAATCAAAAGTGAAGAAAGGTTGTGCCTCTTCAAACGCAATTTTACTATCATTAAGTTGCTGAGAATCTATTAATAGACCGATCCTAACCATGATTACAAAGCCTAAGATGAACGGAATTACCAGAGGCATAATGAATTGAAGAATGTATGTTGGTAGTTCTAAGAAATTGTGGAGCCAATTTCTATTTCCAAATAGTTTTTCGGAATTGTACTTAATCAATCGGTAAATAATGAATATTCCCCAAAAAGATGCCGGAATGTATCCTAAGCTATACCACATGTTTACATCTGGAGTGTCGGCAAGGCTCATTGGAATTAACATGGAAACAAGAAATGTAATGGGGTAAATAATTACCGCAATAGAGAACTGGGTTAACCAACCCAACGACCATGCTTTAGGATAATTTGCAGCCCAATACGCAGACTTCTTATTAAAATATTGCTTTATGCTTTCTAATACTTTCATCTTTCTAATCATTAAAAAGTTGTACTGTACTGTTTGTTATGTCCCTAAAATAAGTCAATTCAATTCCAGCGTTTAGAAGCTTTGACAGTACTTTATTTGATGCCATTTCTTTAGGAAAAGAAATACGAATGATTTTATTTAGCGTACTTATTTGGTTTACCATTCCATCTAAAATCTGATCTATTTCTTCTGCCCTGGAATCTACCGAGATTTCAATGATTCGCTGGTTTCTTGTTGCTTCAAAATCTTTTTTATTTCCACAAAAAACGGGTAATCCGTTTCTTAAGAATAAAACTTTATCTGAAACTTGTTCAACCTCGTGTAATTGCTGAGAGGTTAACAATATGCCTATAGGATGGATGGTGCTATTGGAGAAAAACTTTAAATCATCTAATAAGTTCTGTGTAGCTTGAATGTCTAAATTTGCTAAAGGCTCGTCAAGAATGAGCACATCTGGCTCCCAAACTAACATTTTAGCCAATTCAAACCTCAATTTATAGCCTGTCGATATTTGATTCCAAGTTAATCCTGTAAAAGCCGTAAGCCCCATTCTATGGATGACGTAGTTTACTATTTTTTCGTTGAGACTTCCTTTATAACCATGAATAGATGCAAAATAGATCAGGTTTTCCATTAAGGTTCCCCTCCACCGCGGTATTCGTTGTGGAATAAAAGCTGTTCGATTTTTTCTTTTATAAATTTCAGAGGCTGGTAAGTTTTCTATATTGTAGAAGTGAGTTAGCGCTCCCTCATCCTTAGAGATTTCTTCTTGTAGCAACCTTAAAAAAGTCGTTTTTCCATTACCATTTTCTCCAACTACACCAACAATTTCTCCTTTGTTTATAGTAATGGATACAGGCCCAAATTTAAATTTCTTAGAAATGTGATTAAATGTTTTTTCTAAATTATCAACAACAATTAATGGCTCTGTTTCAACCTTTTCTTCCTCTATTTCAAGTGCAGAGATTTGATCCAGTAGTTTTTCTAATTTATTCCTAAAGAGTTCTATGTCTGCTTTATCAATTTCTTTTTGTCCAAGTGTTTTAGATAAGTTATATTCTTTTCTAATGAGTAGCGCCTCTTCGTACTCTAACGTTTCTCTTAAGTAATACCAACACAAATCAAGTAACCTTTTACTTGCATTTTCAATGTTGTTATTCTTTAAATAATGGACAACTTCTGCAACTATATTTTGTTTCATGATGTTAAATATAAAGAACACATATAGATTGATAATGCATTTAATAAGATTTGTTATTAATTTTTGTTAAAAAATTATAAATGAGCACAATACCATTTTTTTTCATGCGTTAATACCACCAAATTACTCACCCAAAACGTTAAAAATGAACAAGAAAACTGTCTCCATTATTTGCCTTACGGCACTTTATACTATTTTTTTTTATGAGCAACATGTAGGAATAAATTTTCTACTTTTCACCCTATCTATATTGGGGCTTTTCTTTTTTCAAGATAAAACAGTCTTTAAAAACAAAAGTGTTTTAATGTTGAGCTTTGCAGCTATTTTTACAGCTTCTTTTGCTGTTGTTCATGGTTCCAATTTATCCTTATGGGCAACGATTATATCCTTAATGATTATACCTGGAGTAATCGCCAATAAAAGATCTAATGTGCTGGTCGATTTTGCAACATCTGCGGTAAACATTGGAGCTTCGACCACTTTTATGGTAATTGAAATGATAGAATCAGGAAAAAAAGGTAAAGGAAAGGTTTTTTTACGTTTGCTTAAATACTTGGTTCCTGTTGTATTCATTATTGCTTTCTTTTTTATCTATAGAGCAATGAATCCCTTGTTTGAAAATTTTACAAAAGAAATTGCAGAGATTATCAGTATAGGGTGGGTATTCTTCACGCTTGGTGGGTTTATACTGACATACAGTATCTTCAAACAGAAACGATCTAAAGAGGTTGATGAATGGGAAAGGAATTGGTCATTTAACATTAATCAATCAACAGTCAAAATCCCTAAATGGAATGAAACCATTGCTTTTATTTTTCTTTTCGCAGTCTTGAACCTTATGCTAATACTAGTTAATGTAATGGACATTAACTACCTTTATATGGATGCTGGAATGCCTGAAGGGATAACACATAAACAGTTTTTACACAAAGGTGTTGGGATGCTTATTCTATCTATCCTTTTAGGAATTTCAATACTCTTGTACTTTTTTAGAGGATCACTTAATTTTTCTAAAAATAAAAATGCGATTAAGATTCTTGCTTTTTTATGGGTGGTACAAAATGTATTTATGGTAGTTTCTACAACACTCAGGAACAACATCTATGTAGATGATGCCTTATTAAGTTATAAAAGAATTGGTGTTTATTTCTGGCTTTTATTTGCCTTAATTGGTTTGGTGACTCTCTTTATTAAATTGTACAAAAACAAAACACTATGGTTTTTGGCGAGGTACAATTTTGCTTCATTGTTTGTTGTATTCTTAGCAAGTTCAGCGTTCGATTGGGATATGATCATATCTGATTTCAACTTAAACCGTGCAAGGCAAGTAGATGAAATATCATCTTACGATAAGACTTATTTATTGAGTCTTTCAGAAGGAAATATTGCTGGCATGTACAGTATTAGAGATATGGAAGGGTTTGAAGTGGATTCGGTTTACTCCTATTCATACAGTAGTTTGGATAACCGTATTTCAAATACAAATCGATTGGATAGTAAAGTTTTTGATTTTTTATTGGATGACTCAGAAGGAGATTGGCGATCTTATTCTGTACGAAGAGAGCGTGTGCGAAATGAAATTAACCAACTGCATGAAGATGGGCAATTGAATAGCTTTAACCTTCAAGGACATTACATTGCTTCTTTAGAACCTATTTATGAGTTAACAAATATCAAAGAGCTAAATATTAGTAGCAATAGCTTTAGTTATCCAGAGAAATTAGCTGAGCTAAACGAGTTAACCCACATTGAAAAATTATACCTTAACGACAATTACATTTATGATTTAGATACGCTAACTACAAATGCCAATCTTACACACTTAGACTTATCTGTTAACGAATTGAAGAAACTATCATTTTTAAAGAACTTTAAAAACCTTGATTCATTGGTATTAAGTAACAACCAATTGAAGAGCTTGTCATCACTACCTGTTCTACCTAAACTAAGAAGTTTACATTTGGATGGCAACCTACTAAATGACATTGTCAGACTATCTAAAATTCCTAAGTTGGAGACATTAAGCCTAAATAACATTACGTTAAGAACGGGGAAATTTCCAGTTTTAAAAAATGTAACGAACCTATCATTAAGTAATTCTAAGAACATTGTCAATTATAGTTTTAATAACATGGAAATCCTTCCAGCTTTAGAAACTCTAAATGTATCATCTAATCAATTAACAGACATAGGAGTATTAATAAATAGAGAAAATGAAAGTAAATTTCCTGTATTGACTTCCTTGTCTATTGGGAATAATAAATTAAGAGGTTTGTATAATATCAATAAGTTCAATCAGCTTACCTTCTTAGATCTTAGCAATAATGAAATTTACAACACTGGTGGATTAGAAGAAATCCCTAACCTAAAAGAACTTTATTTATCCAATAACAACATTAAGAGCATCGGCTTTTTGAAAGAGATGCCACAACTAAGCAAATTAGATGTATCAAATAACAACATCAAGAACATAGAGGTATTGTCTAATTTAAACCTGTTAAACTACCTTAATCTTTCCAATACAGGTTTAAAGAGCATACAGCACATTAATTCGCTCGATAAATTACAAACCTTAAACCTTATTGGTTGTAGAATTAAGGATTGGAAACGTTTGAAAGACTATAAGGTATTAGAATCCTTATCGGTGTCGTTTATCAAAAAAGAAGATGTAAAGTTCTTTAAACAAATAAAATCATTGAAGAGTTTATACATTTTTAATACAGAAGAAGATGTAATTGAGTTGCTGAAAGAGGAATTACCAAACGTAACTGTTTATTAAAAAAATGGAAGGCTTCTCTTTTGTTTTATTTCTTACCTTTAGAAAGTAAAACATTTCTTGAAGAAAATATTCTCAATATTACTACTTAGCATCCTATTCCAATATAGTTATGCTTCAACGGCAATAGATTCATTAAATAATCTTATCGCCAACAGTGATGATGACTATGAAAAATCAGTGTGGCTGTTAGAACTTTCCAATAGATGTGACGTAAATGACATTGAAAAGTACGCGAATCCATTAATAGAATTATGTGATAAGCTGTTAGAGGATGAAAAATCTCCTGATAAAATATACCTCATAAAATCTGATAAAGCTGAAGCCTATAACAACTTAGGTTACATGTTTAAAATACAGGGGATTCCATCAAAAGCAATTGAGAACTTATACTTGAGTATAGATTTAAGTGAACAGATAAAGGATTCTACAGGAATGGCCAATACCTATAATAATTTAGGATCAGCGTACCAACAACAATCAGATGCTGAATCGGCCAAAAATTTCTTTTTAAAATCATTGGATATTTATAAAAAGATTAACGATAAAGAGGGAGTCGCAATAACCTATAATAACCTTGGATACCAATATGAGTTAGAAAAAAATTATAAAAAGTCATTTTTCTACCATGACAAAAGTATTGCACTATGGGAAGAGTTAGAGTCGCCAATATACAAAGCCTATTCTTTGAATAACATTGGTGTGAACTTAGATCATATGGGGCTCCGTGATTCAGCTTTGAATAACTTTTTTGAGGCCTTAAAAATATTTGAAGCATATGGAAATGATGAAGATATCGCTTGGACTTTCAATCTTATTGGAGGGCTTTACATAGATCAACACAAGATTAATGAAGCCAAGAATTACTTAGAACAAGGATTGGAATTAGCCAATACCCTTAAAATAGCAGAAACGAAGCGTGATATACTTAAGAACCTATATGTGCTGTATGCTTATCAAAAAGAATATGAAAAAGCCTTTAACTATCATAAACAATTTGTTGAATTGGATAACAAGATTAAGAACAATGAAACACAAAAACTCGCGCTAAAAAAACAACTAACGAATAAATATGAAAAACAAAAAGAACGGAGAGAGTTTGAACATAACCTTCAACTTGAGAAGGAAGAAAATCAACGATTTTCGCTTTACATTGGAGTAGCATTTTTAATCATTTTTTTAGGTTTTATGTACAATAGATTTAGGGTAACGAAAAAACAGAAATTGGTGATTGAAGAAGCACATCATGAGCTCGGAGAAAAAAACCAGGAGATTATGGATTCCATTACTTACGCTAAACGAATTCAAAACGCAATCCTTCCTACTGATAAGATAGTAAAAGAACATTTGCCATCATCTTTTATTCTTTATAAACCTAAAGATATTGTAGCAGGTGATTTTTATTGGATGGAGTCGGTAGCACCAACAAGCAAAAACAAATCTGCAAAGGTATTGTTTGCAGCTGCAGACTGTACTGGGCATGGTGTTCCTGGAGCTATGGTGTCCGTTGTTTGTAACAATGCTTTAAATCGTTGTGTAAGAGAACATAATTTAACAGATCCTGCTCAGATTTTAGACAAAACAAGGGAGATTGTAGTAGAGGAATTTGAGAAATCTGACGAAGAAGTTAAGGATGGAATGGATATCGCATTGTGTAGTTTGGAAGGAACTACACTAAAATATGCCGGAGCACATAATCCATTGTGGATAATTAGAAATGGTGAAATTATTGAGACCAAGGCCGACAAACAACCTATCGGGAAATTTATCCAACCTCTACCTTACACTACACACACGTTTGAGTTACAAGAAGGAGATTCTATTTATATTTTTTCAGATGGTTATGTCGATCAGTTTGGTGGAGAAAAGGGCAAGAAGTTTAAAGCAAAAGCATTTAGGGAACTATTGTTGACTGTTCAAGCCAACACTATGGAAGAACAAAAGACTACCCTAAATAATACCTTTGAATCATGGAAAGGAGACCTTGAACAGATAGATGATGTTTGTGTAATTGGATTGAAAATATAGTTTATGAAAGTAAAGCCTATACTCGTATTACTCATCCTTTTAACATCAGCTGTTTACGGGCAAGAGAAACGAGTAAAAAATGTTGTCTTTGAAGGAGCTGGCATTAGAGGTATAGCATATGCAGGGGTGTTAAAATCATTTGAAGAGAAAGGAGTTGCCAGTGGTATAGAAAAAGTAGGTGGAACATCTGCTGGAGCGATTACTTCTCTGTTGTTTTCTTTAGGGTATTCTGCTAACGAAATGGATACCATTATATCGAACACAAAATTTCAAAAATTTAATGATGGAAGGTTCTTCTTTATTGGTGGTGTTGCGCGAACGACCAACAAGTACGGATGGTACAGAGGAGATGAGTTTACAAAATGGATAGGAGAGCTCATCCATCAAAAAACAGGAAATACCGAAACCACATTTGAAGAGTTGCGTCAGGCTGGATATAGAGACTTGTACATTACGGCAACATGCCTAAACAAACAAAAACTCATCGTTTTGTCACGCCATACCTACCCAAAAATGAAAGTAAAAGATGCTGTTCGGATATCGATGTCCATTCCACTCTATTTTCAAGCAGTTTTGATAGATAGTATTGGTAATACATATTATGAGCAAAACGAAAATAACAACTTGGATTTAATGGTGGATGGTGGAATTGTTGGGAATTTTCCCATTCATATATTTGATAGTATTACCGTTGATTCTTTAAATCAGGAGCTTAGAATACCAAATTATGAGACAGTTGGTATACGAATAGATTCAGATTCACAAATTGCTGCAGACAATAATGATATGGGATTAGCAGAATATCCTATAGAAAATTTTATGGACTACATCTCTGCTTTTTATGTTATGGTAATTGAGAACCTAAACAGGAACAATTTAACCCAAGATGATTGGAATAGAACCATTTCTGTTTCTTCAGTTGGCATTACACCAAAGATTAAAAAACTCTCTAAACAACAAAAAGAAATGTTGGTAAGCAGCGGTTATAAAAGTGCTGAAAACTATTTCAATAAGAAGGTTAAATAGTATACTCCTCTCCCATTTTAACCTTATTTTTGCGAGACTAAAACCCTATCATTATGAAAAAGTTAGTAGTTCTTCTTTTTTTAAGTACTCAAGTTCTTTTTGGACAAAACATTACTTCTGAACAAATAGATTCATTGGTAAAAGTATCCATGAAGATAATGCCACAGGCTGGATTAGCTGTTGCTGTTGTTAAAGATGGAAAAGTAGTTCATTCTAAAGGTTATGGAGTGACATCGGTTGAAACGAAAGAAAAAGTTGATGAAAATACGCTCTTTTGTATTGCTTCTAACAGTAAATCTTTTACCGCAACTGCATTGGGTATATTGGTAGATGAAGGGAAGTTAAAATGGACAGATAAAGTAGTAGATTACTTGCCTGAGTTTAAAATGTACGATCCTTACCTTACGGCAAATTACAACATTCAAGATTTATTAACGCACCGTTCTGGCCTTGGTTTAGGAGCTGGTGATTTGATGTGGTTCCCTGATGGAAACGATTTTACGATTGATGAAGTATTGGCTAATTTCCAGTATCAGAAACCTATTTCT
>JAJCYO010000032.1 GCA_029262875.1 Flavobacteriales bacterium | reverse complement strand
ATTCAAATTTCATCTACCTTAACTTCGGGTGTTAGTGATAGTTCTATTGCGCATAATGCATTCATTAAAGACGACTATGTTTACATCGCTTATTACAATGATGGTCTACAAATATTTGACATTTCTAATCCTTCAGCTCCGTTTAGATCTGGATATTATGACACCTTCCTTCCGTTACAGGAAGATGATTATAGGGGAGCTTGGGGAGTCTATCCTTTTTTACCATCAGGTACGGTATTGGTAAGCGACAGGAATACGGGCTTATATGTTTTTGATGTTAGTCAAGCTGTAGCTATTCCTGAAGTAAAAACCGAAGTAGACAACATCTCCATATTTCCTAATCCAGCTTCGCAAAATGTCAGCGTAACATTTGACAACCCTGAGAATGAAAATTTCACCTTAACGGTAAATAATATTGAAGGTCAACTTGTGAAGGAAATTAAAAATATCAATTCGAATAAAATTGAACTTAAGGTTGAAAAATTATCAAGTGGTGTTTACTTTCTTCAACTTCAATCAGACAAGAAAATATTGACAGGGAAATTGATCATTGAATAATTTTTTCTTAAAATTTAAATCGAACCTGCGCTTTAATTTCTTGTTTATGGTTCCCTTGTATTTCTTCTAATCCTGAGCTGATTACATCCAGGTTATCGTAATAGGTTAATGCATAACGCAGCCAGATATCTATCCCTCTCATCACTTTATACCTCATTGTTAAATAAGTTCGAGTTCCTCTATTAGAATATGCCGGTATTGAGAATGAGTATAGCACATCATTTTCATAGGCATATATTCTACTGTTGAACGATTCTGTATCAAATATTCCATATCGAAATGAGAAGGAAAAGGGACTACTTTTCGGCTTATAAATTATATCCTGATAAACTAAATATCCTACTTCAAAAGGAGATTCCTCCTTATCATAATTTACCAACTCTACTCTACCTTTAATTTTAAACGACTCCGAAATGGTATAGCTGAAATGATACCGGTAGTTGGTTTGTTTTTCATGCACTAAATAGTCTATTCCTTCATTCAAATCAACAGCTGTATTTTCTTGCTTATCACGCTCTCGAACCCGCACATACATTTCCATTTTTTTTGATGGTTTGTACGTTAATTGAGCCAAATATTGATAGCCCTTTGAAGGTGCATTGATTCCAAATTTTAACCAAGGAAACGTAAATTGATCATAATAGGCTGACAACGTAAATTTCCTAGCTGGCTTAGCAATAAAACCCATATACAGTCCTTTTTCATTTTCATTCACAGAGCCTTCTCCTATTCCCGCACTGGCAATTGGCTGAAAATTTCGTTGATAATCTCGGTATAAAACAGCAACAGAAAGCCTTGGATCAAGTGTAACTAAAGCACCCGAAACAAAAGCACTACCAGCATCTATACTCTTAGAGTACTCTCCAAAAAAATTGAAATTTTTATAAATCCAGTTGTAATCTGCTCCCAACTTAGTTTGGTTATTATCGCTATTTCTAAACTGGCTGTAAGTCTGTAGGTTTGGATTAAACTCTGTATTTAAGTTGCTATTAATTCCGGTTACTCCTATGTTTAGCCTTCTAGTTTTATAAGATACATGCCCTCCCATTTGTTGTTGAATGATAGCATCCTTATCTTCTATTTCGTTGGCTGTTCTGTGTAATCCCGTTTGTTGAACTGATGTGATGGCCAATACTTCTTGATCGGCAGAAGTAGAATCTGTTAAATCAATATTACCATCAACGCTGTTGTAAGAATAAAATGCTGTTGCTTCAATTTTGCCAAATTGGAAAGTAACTCCTCCACCCCTCAAAAACAAACTTTCATCAACAGAAGCATAGGGTTTCAATCCTTGCGCACTACGTTTAATCAACATAATATCCGCAGATTTCCCAAATGCTCGTCCTGACCAATAGGTCAATCCTTGTCCAAATTGAGCTTGATAATCTCCAATGGCCAACTGTTTAATTTTTCCTTGATTTCTCAAAAAGAAATGAGCAGAATAATAATCAAAACCATTTTTTTGTGCTCCTTCAAAAAATTGCTCTCCGGCATCTTTTTCGGCAGTAATCCCAAAACTTAAATGCCTACCATATTTGTAACGGTAACGGGTATAAACTTTAGACGCATCACCAGCGTATCTTGAATTTGGACTGGCCGCCAAGGCTGAGTCTGTTGTTGGACTAAACCCCTCTTTTTGTTCTAAAATAGTGGTGTAACGAATAAACAACTGGCTTTCTCCATTTTTTATTAATTCTTTCAATGCCAATTGAGGGCTATCAACATCGGTAGAAACTTTAACAAAGGGTAAAATCAGCTTAATAACTTCCAAATCAAAACCCTCAACGGTTTGCAACTCTTCTAAGGTCATCAGTTTGCCATTATTCTCAACATGAGCAAGCAAATTGTTTATTTGAATGCTTGTCAACACTCCCAATTCTTCCAAATCATTTAAGCCCGCTCTATTTAAATTCAACGGATGATCATAGAAATAAGATAATTGATCAAAAATAGTGGTGTAATCTGCATCAGATTCTTCTGCATCTTCAATTAAATATTCTACCCGTTTTTCAATGATTTTGTTTTTATCATCCTCTTTATTCTGAGCAAATATTATCCCAGGAAAAAGAATCAATATAGCAAGTAGGTACTTTTTAGAACCCTGCTTAGCTACTTTGTTGTATTTTGAAAAATACTCCATTAAATGCTCGGAGTTTCTACTTTTTTAGCCTTTTTCTTTTTGGTATAAATGATAGATATACCTGGTGTTATCCCCAATGTTTGGTGAAAGGATGAAGAAAGATCGATTTTAAAATGTGTTAGCTGCATGCCAAATCCAAAAGCATATTGAGTTGGATTAGTAGAAATCCCTCCTCGCAAATACAGTATTTCAGTTATATGGTATTCTATTCCAGCATTAACTACTGCATCAAAATTCACATCTTTCTCTGTTGATACCGCCAGCATTACTTTATCTGAAAAACGATAGTCTAATCCTAATTTCATAATGGTTGGAACGCGTTCGTTATCATCATCCGCTAACTTTGTTCTTGTCGGGTTGTAAACATGAACTCCAAGGGAAAGTGCTTTACTTAACCTGGCAATTAAACCAACAGCTCCAGTAAAAGAAGCCTTACTCCCATATTCTTGTGTCAACTTAGTATTTAAATAATTCAGCTGAACCCCCATAGAAAACTTATCTCCGAATCGTTGTCCATATGACAACCCTGCTTTCGTTTCGTTATACAAAGAAAAACCGAAAGACGTTACACTTAAACCTAATGCCCCAGTTTTTACCGGCAATACAAATGCTCCTGCTTTATAACTTGTTTCTTTTAGTAGGAATCGGTTTTCATAATAAATACCTCCTGAAAGGTCTTCCATAAACCCTAAACCTGCTTGATTATTATTGGCAGACCATACATCAGAAAGTGTAACATTATATCCTCCCATTGCCGCTGAACGAGCTCCAATTAAATCGTTTCCTATTTGAGCATTGAGGTGCTGAATTATATTCAACATCGTAAACAAGAAAATATATTTGTAGTATTTATTCATCTTTTATTTTATTCCAAGTGTTATACATTGCTGTTTGTTCAGGGCGGTTAGCTTCTTCTTCTCTTAATGGCTCACATTCTTTTAAAGAAGCATAGCATTCTCCAGCTAATTTTTGATACAACTGTGTTCCTTTGGTTTTCCATGCAATCATATCATCGCTCACCTCTTTTACAATTTTAGCAGGATTACCAACCAATAAACTACGATTTGGTATTTCCATTTTTGCTGATATAAAACACAATGCTCCCACAATGCATTCATCGCCCATTTCTACATCATCCATTACTACGCTGTTCATTCCTATTAAACAATTCTTACCAATTGTTCCTCCATGGATTATTGCTCCATGTCCAATATGCGCTCCTTCTTTTAGCAAAACCGTTGTTCCTGGAAACATGTGTATGGTGCAATTTTCTTGCACATTACATCCATCTTCGATAATTATTTTACCCCAATCACCACGAATAGCAGCTCCAGGACCAACATACACATCTGCACCGATAATCACATTACCGGTAACAGCAGCCTGAGGATGAATAAAAGCAGTTTTATGTACTACTGGCTTAAAGCCATTGAATTCGTAAATCGCCATTAACTTTGATTTACTGTAAATATAGGAATTGCCTCTTTGCAAAACAAAACTAATTATACCCTGCATTTGTTAATTATCGTATATTTATACTTCTAAATCAATTCTTCATGAAAAAATTTACGCTTGCCATTATCATTCTTTTTTCATCAATTAGTACCATGAATGCCTCGCATGTTATCGGAGGTGATTTCCATATTCAAATGGTATCACAACAATCTGGAGGAGCAGACTATCATATTAAGCTTAGAGCATATAGAGACGATGTCAACGGAATACCTTTACCAGCTACTATTACTATTGGAGTGTATCAAGTAGGAACAAATACTCAAGTAGCAACTCAAGTTTTAAATAAAACAAACCCCCTATCCCTTGTCCCATTAGGTGATCCTTGCTACACCCCTGACACTAGTTTAGTAAGGATTGAAGAAGGAATATTTGAATCCCCAACTAATTTATTTTTACCAAATTACGGTTCCGGTTATTACATAAGTACTCAGATAGCCGCAAGAAATTCTTTAGCAGTAAATGTAGCTATTGGTGGTACTATGACTTGGTTTGCAATGATTCCTAACCCTGCTATAGGGCAAAACTCTACTCCTGATTTTGGAAACTATCCAACGGATGCTTATTTCTGCGTTAATAATCCAAAAAGCTTCTCTTATCCTATTTTTGATGCTGATGGCGATTCTTTAGCCTATGCCTTAGTAGCACCTTTGGATGCAGCTCCTCAAGCGACTGGGACCTTTGCAGGAGTAGGCTCTTATCCTTACTACCCCGCATTAGCCTGGCAAGTCCCCTACAATTTAGCAAATGTAGTTGGTGGCACACCTCCAATGACAATTGATGCAAGTACTGGTCTGATTACTGCCTCCCCGTCTATTATAAGTTTTTTTACTTTTGCTATTAGAGTAGAAGAGTTTAGAGACACAACCTTAGCACAAACTGGACCTAAGGTTAAAATTGGTGAAGTAAGAAGAGATGTTCAATACATAAGTTTAGCTTGTACTGGTAGTAGCAATAATGCAAGCTTTAATTATGTTGATAATGGAAATGCTAATTATTCATTCACCAACACTTCTACAGGTAGCTATACATTATCACGATGGAATTTTGGAGACGGGGGTCTATCTCCAATACCAAGCCCTAATCATACTTTTAGTAATGATGGAACTTATGTAGTTGTTTTAGCAATAGCAGATTCTTCTGCTTTAAGTGGTGCAAACTGTAGCATGGATTATGCTGTCTCTACCATCAATGTAACTGGAGTTGTAAACCCTTTGGCATGTAATGCAGGATTTACTATTTACCCTGACTCAGCAGCAAACAATGTATTTGTTGTGAATAGTTCTACAGGAAATAACCTAACTTATCATTGGGACTTTGATGATGGAGACACATCAAATTTACAATACCCAAGCCATACATATTCTTCTGGTGGACCATTTTATTTATGTTTAACAATAGATAATGGTATAGGGTGTATAGATACTTTCTGTGACTCAATTAGTTCTGGTGGTGTTGTATTTAAACAATCTCAATCGGGATTTACAATTAACACCATAGGTACCGGTATAACTGGAATAAGTAATAATGTAACTCAACAATCACTATTTAATGTATACCCTAATCCTGGAGAAACTAATGTTTCTATTGAAAGTAATAGGATGACCATTAACGAAATCACTATCGTTGACGTTACAGGGAAAGTAATTAAGTCCATAAATGATAACTTCAACTTTATTAACGTTAGTGATTTATCAAAAGGTGTTTACTTTTTACAAATTAGAACTAAGGATAGGTTGGTAACCAAGAAATTTATTAAGGAATAAAGATATCGAACATGTCATTCGGGCGTTCGGTAATTCGCCAATTGAAGCCTTTTAAAATCACATCTTTAGGTGAAACTTCCTTTAGTGGGCTCAGCTCTCCTTGAGGATCTTTAATAAAAGTAATGGTTTGAATTTCATTGTCTTTTAAGAAAATAAGCATATCATTTCCGCTCATTTTATTTACACCTATGTATTTCCCTTCATCGTCAATAGCATAATAAATGGTTTCTGAATTTTGCTTGACATCAATCTTATGCAATTCTTGTTTCACAAAATAGCCTATCATGTTTTTCCCTTTTATCTGATTAAAATTTTCTCGTACCGAATCTGCTTTGGAAATGATAAAGGCATCTTTATCCATGTACATTTTATCTAATTCATTCTCAGACATTAGTAACCATATAAATTCTGCTGTAATTTGATTTTCTTTTGACCATATAATGGGGTCGTTGTAAAAATTAATGGTAGAATCTGTAAAATTATAAATCACTGAATCTGCTTTTCCTTGCATGTCGCTTTTGTAAAATTTAGCATGGTTGTAAGCAAACATGGTTCTTACTGTATCTCCAATAATTTTAGTGGAGTCCGTTTCATTTTTTAAAGAATCTGGAATAATGTATTGAGTTGAAATAATAAAGGTATCAGCATGCATGTATAAGGTATCATCATCCATCATCTGCATCATCATAGCTTCCTGGGTAATCATAGCACTATCTTTTAATTCAAATAAATGTGCTACATCCCCTTGGAGAATTAAATTCTCAACGGTATCTGTAATGTTAGCATTGCAAATAATTTCACCGTGCCCTAAATTTCTATCATAGTATAATGTATCTCCTTCTATCATTTTTCCTTCTGAATAGAGGTAGGCATTTTTGTAAAATTTAGATTTATCATTCACTGTATTGTACCACCCATCTTCGGTATAAATAAAATTATTCTTACTGGTAATGGTTGTTGGCCCTAAAAAATGAACTATTTCAGCCGAAGAGCGATAATTTAAGGTATCTGCCTCAATCCTATATTCAGGATTAACCAGCACCACATCTTTCTTAAAGTAAAATGATTCGCTATCTGCATGATAATAACCTTCATCACTTGTAAGGGTATTATTCTCTTTTTGATTCACCATTTTTCCACCACCATAGTAATAAGCAATGTTATTGGTTCTGTTGTAATCTAGATAATTAGTGGTTAGGGTTACATCGCTGTTTATCAATCGGATATTACCTCTCAGTATGGCCACTTTAGTATTGCCATTGTATTTTAAAGAATCTCCAAATAACCTCAATGAATCTCCTTGAACAATTCTTACATGGCCATAGGCATCCATTGTATTGGAAGAAGAAAAAATGTAAGCACTATCGCAAAACATTAAGGCCTCATCATGTTTTAATTGAACATCTCCAATAAGGCGCTTAACCCTCTCATTTCCTAAATCTTCAAACTCTAAGGTGTTGGCATTTAAGATTTCTATTTTGGAAGCTTTTTGAGCAATGGATGATACTCCCAAAAGGATAAATACTACCATACAAAAAGACCTCGCAGCAGCTGCGAGGACTTTATATTTCTTATGCAAAATGCTATTCATATATCTTTACAATCTTCTAAGCCAATACACTTTCTCTTAAAAGTGTCTGTTTTCTATCTGGTCCGACAGAAACAATTGTAATAGGAACGTGTAATTCTTGTTCTAAGTATTCAATGTAGGTATTTAATTCATTTGGAATTTCGTCAATCGATGAAAGTTGGGTTAAATCAGTTTTCCATCCTTGTAATTCTTTGTACACTGGCTTCACGTCTGTAGAAACGATATCATATGGCATATAGTCTAATCTTTCTCCATCTACATCATAATGAGTGCAAACTTTTATCGTATCAAAACCATCTAACACATCCGCTTTCATCATAATTAATTGCGTAACCCCATTAATCATAATGGCATATTTTAATGCTGGTAAATCTATCCATCCACATCTTCTTGGTCTACCTGTTGTAGCACCAAATTCATGACCAACTGTTCCTAATGTTTTTCCATCCTCATCAAATAGTTCTGTAGGAAATGGTCCACTACCAACTCTTGTACAATACGCTTTAAAAATTCCAAAAACTTCACCTATTTTATTTGGTGCAACACCTAATCCGGTACAGGTTCCTGCAGCTGTTGTATTAGATGAAGTAACAAAAGGATAAGACCCAAAATCCACATCTAACAATGCTCCCTGTGCACCTTCTGCTAAAATGGTTTGACCATTATTCATGGCATTGTTTACATAATGCTCACTGTCAATAACCGTTAATGATTTTAACAATTCTACTCCTTTGTCAAAATCGCCTTGTAACTCATCCAAGTTATATTCGAAATTGTGGAATTTTAGAATTTGTTTATGCTTCGTAACCAACTTTTCATAACGCTCTTGGAAATCTGGTAAAAATAAATCACCAACACGGATTCCATTTCTACCTGTTTTATCCATGTAAGTAGGCCCTATTCCTTTTAATGTAGAACCAATTTTTTCTTTTCCTTTTGCTTTTTCCGAAGCTGCATCAATTAAACGGTGAGTTGGTAGAATTAGATGTGCCTTTTTAGAGACAAACATTTTCTTGTTTACATCAACCCCCATTTCGGTTAATGCATCGATTTCTTTCTTTAAAATAACAGGGTCAATTACTACTCCGTTTCCAACAACATTACTCACTCCATCATGGAAAATTCCAGAAGGGATTGTGTGTAACACATGTTTTATTCCGTCAAATTCTAAGGTATGCCCAGCATTTGGTCCACCTTGAAAACGACCGATAATGTCATATTTAGGGGTTAATACATCTACAATTTTTCCTTTACCCTCGTCTCCCCATTGGAGCCCTAATAATACATCTACTTTCATTCGTCTTTCGTTATTGTCTTGTTAATGTTTCATGAAACTCACAAAAATGCATGTTTCATTTGCCTTGTTTATTATATCAATACTTTTTTAGCAGCTTCAACGGTTTCTTCAATGTTAAATATGCTATTTAGTTTCGTAATTATTAATAACTGATTGATTTTTTCAGGAATGTTTGTAATCACCACTTCGCCTCCTCGATTTCTCGCTTGGGTAAAAATGTTGATCAGAATACTTAAACCAGTACTGTTCATGTATTGCATTTCCGATAAATCAATGATTATCTTTTTGATTCCTTCGTTAAAATAAAAATCAATCTCATCTAATAAGCTTTGAATTTGTTGCTTACTCATTAAGTTTCCTTCTAAGGATACGTGAATAAGTTCTTTGTCTTTTTTTATGTCAAAGGAAAAGCTCATTGTTATTTGTTTTCGTTTTTAACCGCATAAAAATTCAATGAATGGTGTAAAATATTGACATCAAACATTTCTTCTAATGTGGCTTTAATGTTCTGAATTCTTGGATCGCAAAACTCTATTACTTCACCGTTACTTAAAATGATGTGATCATGTTGTTTGGAACCAAAAGATCGTTCAAACTGAGCCATGTTATTCCCAAACTGATGTTTTCTAACCAGTTTAGCAGACATTAATAGTTCAATTGTATTATACAGTGTAGCCCTACTCACTCTGTACTTCTTGTTCTTCATAGAAATGTACAATTCCTCAACATGAAAATGATCGTCACTAGAATAAATTTCTTGAAGTATAGCGTATCGCTCAGGAGTTTTACGGTGCCCGTTTTCTTCTAAATAAGTGGTAAATATCTTTTTTACCTTTTGTTGAAGTTCTTCTCCTGTACTCATTAGGGTTGTTAAAAAGTAAAATTAAAAATTAAAAGGGAATGTATAGCAAATGTTAATGCTTTGTTGAAAAGTAATTAATTGTCCGTTCGTTCTATTTTTTTCACGCCTTTAACCTTACTTAGATTATTAATTAAATTGGTTAAGTGAGAGGTGTCCTGAACAAACACCATTACACGTCCTTCAAAGATTCCATCATGGCTGTCAAAACTTAACGAACGCATGTTTACATTTAATTCATTAGAAATGACTTGAGTGATTTCATTTACAATTCCTACATCATCAATCCCAATAATTTTTAATCCAGTTATGAATGCTATTTCTTGTTCTTCGATCCACTGTGCTTTAATAACCCTATAGGCATAATTTGACATTAACTGAACCGTATTAGGGCATGCCGTTTTATGAATTTTAATTCCTTCTGTTACTGTAATAAACCCATACACTTCATCTCCTGGAATTGGGTTACAACAATTGGCTAATTTGTAATCCAATTTTTCCATGTTATCACCAATAACCAAGACTGCTTTCTTAGATTTAGAATTGGTTGCTTTTCGCTGCCCAAAATAATTCTTAACTCTTTTTTGAATTGTTCGTTTTGGACGCAATACACCTTTTCTTACCTCAAACTCTTTTAATTGACTTAAATCAATTTGGTTGATGGCCACCTTATAATATAGTTCCAAATCTGATGGCACCCTGTAATAAGATTGCAGTTCTTTTAAGCTGATGTTCTCGTAAGAGATCTTCAACTTTTTGAATTCTTTTTCTAAAATAATTCTTCCTTGTTTTGCTACTTTTCTTTTCTCTTCTTTTAAAGCCGATTTTATGTTGTTTTTTGCCTTATGAGTTTTAACAAAATTCAACCAATCTTCTTTTGGTTTTTGCTTTTTAGAAGTTAGAATTTCCACTTGATCCCCACTACTTAATTCATGGCTTAATGGTACCAACTTGTTGTTTACCTTAGCTCCTAAACAATTTGATCCTACTTGGGTATGAACTGCAAAAGCAAAATCCAATGCACTTGCCCCAGTAGGTAAACTTTTCATATCACCATTGGGTGTAAACACATAAATTTCGTCTGTAAATAAATTTAGCTTAAAATCATCAATTAGTTCTAAACTGTTTTCATCTGTATTTTCGAGTAATTCCCGAACTTGACTAATCCAGATGTCAAATTGACTTTCTGCTCCTCCTTCTTTGTATTTCCAATGTGCAGCAAACCCTTTTTCCGCAATATCGTCCATTCTTCGGGTTCTAATTTGAACCTCCACCCACTTTCCTGTTGGGCTCATTACTGTTGTATGTAGGGATTCGTAACCATTTGCTTTTGGTGCTGAAATCCAATCTCTTAACCGTTCAATATTGGGCTGATAGAAATCTGTAACAACAGAGTAAACCTGCCAACAATCTGATTTTTCGTTTACTTCCTCTTCAGAATCTATTATGATTCGAATGGCAAATAAATCGTAAACTTCTTCAAATGGCACATTCTTTTTCACCATTTTATTCCAAATGGAATAAATGGATTTTGGTCTACCTTTAACTTCAAACGTTATTCCTCTCTCCTCCAATACTTCTTTTACGGGTGAAAAGAATTTTCGGATAAATCGTCTTCTTACTTCTTCGGTCTTTTTAAGTTTGCTTTGAATCTCTTCAAACATTTCAGGCTCTTGGCACTTCAACGATAAATCTTCTAACTCTGATTTAATGGAATGTAACCCTAATCGGTGTGCTAAGGGAGCATACAGAAACAAAGTCTCAGAAGCAATTTTTAATTGCTTATCTCTTCGCATTGAACCAATGGTTCGCATGTTATGGAGCCTATCAGCAATCTTAATGAGAATAACCCTTACATCTTCTGATAAGGTTAATAATATCTTTCTAAAATTTTCTGCTTGAAGCGATACGTTGTAATCTACCACACCAGAAATTTTGGTTAAGCCATCAATGATTAACGCTTCTTTTTTTCCAAACTTTTCTTCTATGTCTTCTAATGAAATTTCGGTATCCTCTACTGTATCGTGTAACAATGCACAAATAATGGAAGTTGCTCCCAAGCCAATTTCTTCTGCGCAAATTCTTGCTACAGCAATTGGATGAAAAATGTAAGGTTCTCCTGATTTACGCCTGTCGTTTTTATGTGCTTCTAAGGCTACATCAAATGCTTTTTTCATTCGCTTTTTTGTAGCAGCATCCTTTTTAGCATGCTTCGCAGCCCTTAACAAGCCTGTATAGGCTTGCAAGATTTCTTTATTCTCTTTTTCTAAATCTATTTCAGGCATTTAGTTTAGCAATTTTCGTATTTCCAATTTTTGCGCTTCCCTTCGGTTAACCATTCTACCATTTGATTGATTCTTTTTTCTCGCGTAGCATCTCTTTTTGCTTCAACAATCCACTCTACATATTCTTTTTTATGCGATGGTGAAAAGTCATTAAATACTTGCTCTGCTTTCGGGTTCTCTTTTAACACATCAACAACGTAACCAGGAACAACTAATTCCCTTTTTGCTTTTGCTGTCTTTGGAACTTTAATTCCTTTCTCATTCAACTCAACCGCTTCTTTCATTAGCATCAACAAAATCTCATCAGAAGGTAAATCTTCCAACGATTTTATTTTACCAAAACTCCCCAACCCTTCCTGATTAACATCTAATCCTTTAATTAGTTTTTGTTTCCAAAAACCAAAGCTGCAATGTTGTTTAAACGAAGCCATATTGAAAAGTAATCCCTTGTATTCAAAATTGGGCATACTCCATTTGATGCTCTCTTCAATATCTGGATGAGCCTGATGAACCAATGCCCTTAATTTAGTTAAAATGGGCTGAGCAAAATCAGCTGACTGCTCAATGTACTCATCTATTTTAGGGTTCTTATTCATTGTTACACTTTCTCAATAATTGTAGCATATCCTTGTCCAACACCAATACACATCGTTACCAATGCATACTTTTTGTTGGTTTTTTGAAGTTCCATAGCGGCAGTTTGTAGTATACGTGATCCCGTCATTCCTAAGGGGTGTCCAATAGCAATTGCCCCACCATTTGGATTAATTCTTGGATCATCATCCGCCAATCCCATTTTACGTGTACAAGCCAATGCTTGCGCTGCAAAAGCTTCATTTAATTCAATCACGTCCATATCGTCCATGGTTAATCCTGCTCGTTTTAATGCTTTTTCTGAAGCATAAACAGGACCTATCCCCATAATACGCGGTTCAACACCGGCAATGGCACTCGAAACAATTCGAGCCATCGGTTTTAAATTGTATTTAGATGCGGCATCACCTGATGCAATTAACATGGCACCTGCTCCATCATTTAAACCTGAAGCATTTCCTGCGGTTACACTTCCTCCTTCTTTTTTGAATGCTGCTCTTAATTTTCCTAATACTTCTAATGAACTTGTTGGAATAATAAATTCATCTTGATCAAAAATCAAAACATCTTTATTTCGATGAGGAATATGCACTGCCACAATTTCTTCTGCCAATCTTCCGCTTTTTTGAGCCGCTGTTGCTTTCATCTGACTCCAGTAAGCAAATTGATCTTGATCTTCTCTGCTAATGTTGTATTGAGCAACTAAGTTTTCTGCTGTTACACCCATTCCATCTGTACCGTATAAATCGTGCATCTTAGGATTGATAAATCGCCATCCAAAACTTGAATCATACATTTTTGAATCTGTTCCGTATGGTCTTGCAGATTTAGAAATAACATAAGGTCCTCTCGACATGTTTTCCACTCCACCAGTGATGTAAATTTCTCCATCACCTAATTTAATTGCTCGTGAAGCATTAATTGCTGAAGCCATTCCTGAAGAGCAAAGTCTGTTAATTGTTTCTCCTCCAACTTGCCATGGCAAACCTGCTAATAATCCACACATTCGTGCAACATTTCTGTTGTCTTCTCCTGCTTGGTTGGCACAACCAAACAATACGTCTTCAATTTCTTCTTGCACAACACTTGGGTTTCTTTGCATTAATTCTTTAATGACAATTGCTCCCAAATCATCCGTTCTAACTGCAGCTAATGTACCTCCAAAGTTTCCTATCGGAGTTCTGATAGCATCAATAATATATGCTTCGTTCATCTATTTAATTTTTTAGATTTTATACTATGTAAAGGTAATAAAATTGAGACTGTTTTATACCAAAGAAACACTATAAATCATTGGCAAATAATTAGAAATAGCCTCCCAATTCTCACCCAAGTCATTGCTGACAAAAAGATTTCCTGTAGTCGTTCCAAATATTAAGCTATCTCCATCATAATCCATACAATGGCGGTAAACAATGTCATAACAATCTTCTGGTAAGCCATTGGTAAAACTCTGCCATGTTTTTCCACCATCATCTGTTCTACACACTTGTAATTTTTGATCTATTGCAACTCTAACGCCATCACTTACTCCTGGAACTACCCAAGCCATATCTTCATTTTCTGGATGCACTTGAATCAAAAAACCAAAATTAGCTGGACCATTTTCTTCAGAAATATCTTGCCATGTTTTAGCTGCATCTTCTGATTTGAATATACCACAATGGTTCTGTTGCCACATAACATCTGGGTTACTCGGACTGATCACTAAGAGGTGTGGATCTTGTCCAATTTCTGCATCTGGGTCTGGCAAGAAATCTGCTTTCAACCCTTTATTCATTGGTTTCCACGATTTTCCTCCATCGGTGGTTTCAAAAACTCCAGCACAACTAATGGCGATGTAAATGTGATTTTCATCTCTTGGATCAACACAAACAGAATGAATTCCAGGATTGTCTCTTCCTCCTCCAAACCAATCTTTACGAGATGGATGATCCCACAATCCTCTATTCAAAGAATATGTTTTTCCATTGTCAGTTGTTTCAAATAACCCACCGGGATCTGTTCCCAACAATACTTTATCACCACTTTTTGCCGCTCCCCAAATGTATTTTAATGATGCCGGAACACCTTCTTTTACTTCTTCACCTTCTGGATATTCTGGTGCTTTAAGCTCTTCCCAAGTCGTTCCTTCATCTGTTGATTGATGCACTTTTACACCCCAATGACCGTGGTCTAAAAATGCCCACCAAATGCCACTGTCTTTATCTACATAAGTATAAGAAACTGGTATCCCTATAAAATGGGTATCCGTTAATTTCCATTTGCCGTTTTGATTTTGGTAAATGATTAATCCTTTTCGTGTTCCAAGTAATAATTTGTTCATAATTAACCTCCTGATAATGCTTGAATAATGTTAATGGTGTCGTTCGTTGCCAATTGATCTGATAATTTTATGCGGTCTTTTATCATGTTTCCATTGATAAAAATATTGACGTGTTGCCTTAATCCAGTATTTTCTTGAGCCAGGTAAGCGGATAATCCTTCGTGTGTTTTGTCCAACTCACTCAACAGTTCTTTTACTGTAGTTGCTTCTACTTCCATAGGTACTAAGTCAGGAAAGAAACGTAATAACAAAGATGTAAATTCGACCTTTACCATTTATACCTCCCAATTTTTTGAAGTTCTGTAAACGGAACCTTTAAATACACCCACTAAGTCTCCGTTTTGATTGCTTACTGGAATGTTGTAAATCCCAATCTTATTTGATAAACTCACTTCACTTGCTTCAGCAAATAAAGTATCTCCCACATTTACAGGGTTGGGGTAAGAAATGGAACACTCCAATGCTACACTCAATCTTCCGTGCGCATTTGCAGCAAAAGCCAAAGCGCTATCTGCCAAGGAAAAAGTAACGCCTCCATGTATAATCCCAAAGCCATTACACATCTCATCCCTCACAACCATCTTTAATTTACAGCTTCCTTTTTCAGATTGCAACACCTCTATTCCCAGCCATTGACTAAATGCATCGTTGACATACATTTTATCTACAATCTTTTTAGCTTGGTCTTCAGCACTCATAATAATTACTTTAGGAATTCAAATTTAGTAAAATTTAATGCTAAAATCATCATCGTCAGCCCATCAATATTATTTATATTTGACCATCATTTAAATCGATTTAGGAAATTATGAAAAAACTGCTACTACCCATACTAATGTTGGCTTTCAGCGCGAATTTTACTTTTGCTCAAGATACGGTCACTGTTCAGACTTTAGACTTTAACGACATCACCAAAAGAAGAGGGTGGTACATCTTTCCTCAAGATACGAGCTATCAAAAAGTACTGATGTATTACACCTTGAAATGTGATCCGCAAACGACACAAGATGGATATGCTTGTGGTGAATGGGATTATACGACCTACACCAATCTTTACCAACACAACAACGTTGGTGCTCCTCGCTATTTAGTAAATGGAGGCTATCCTGATACGATCGATTACGTTACCAATCCAACGTATACCTACTATGAACAAAACCAATATTTCATTGTTTACGATGCCACTACTTCTCAAACGGATTATGCTGTTGGGTCTGGTTCAACTCCCATCACACATCCTTTTGAAGCGACCAATAACAATGGTAAAGCACAATACTTATGGTTGGCAAGTGAATTGACTTCTTCGGGTTTAGGTGCCGGAACCATTGATAAATTGAAACTTGATTTTTCTTCTTTGGGAAGTGATTTAAATTATTTAACAATTAGAATTAAACATACTCCGCTTACTGCATTGACAGAAACGGGTTATGAAAAAACAGGATTTACAGAAGTGTATAAAATGAATACCATTGTTGGTGCCACTGGTATTAACACCATCAACTTAACCACTCCATTTGTGTGGGATGGTGTTTCTAACTTGGCTGTTGAACTGTGTTTTAGCAATGCAACTGGAGGAACAAACCATACCTTGGTTGGAGAAACTACAGGCTTTAATTCTGGTGTATACTCTCCACAAGATGATGGAACATTGGAGTTTGTTTGGGGCGATTACGTGAGTATTCCTGGAGCTGCATTTGCGGCCGTAGATAGTTTTGTGACCATTTCTTTTTGGCAATATGGTGATACCGCAAGTCTTCCAAAAAACACTTATATGTTTGAAGGTAGGGATGCAAGTGGTCAACGTGTTGTTAATTCTCATTTACCTTGGAGTAACAGTCAGGTTTATTGGGATGCTGGTAACTCTGGAACCAACTCTTACGATCGAATTAATCAACCTGCCAACACAGGTGATTTTGAAGGAAAATGGAACCATTGGGCATTTACAAAAGATGTAGCTACTGGTGAGATGAAAATCTTTTTAAACGGATCTTTATGGCACAGTGGAACAGCTAAAACAAGAACCATGTCAGGCATTACCGATTTCAGAATTGGTGGTCAGGCAGGAAGCACGGGTAAATATGATGGAACCATCCATGAATTTAGAGTTTGGGACGTTGCTTTAGACAGTACCACCATCCAAAACTGGATGTACAAAGATTTGAATGCAACACACCCTAACTACAGCAATTTACAAGGGTATTACCAATTTGATGGCATGACAGGACCAACGCTAACTGATCTTTCTGTGAACAACAATGATGGTAATTTAATTGGTATGCCACAATGGAAATACCTTAAAGGTTGTGACCTGTACAGAAACATGGCGACTGTAGCGGAAAGACCAAACATCATTTTTACGCAAGGTGTTTACACTACACACATCGATTCTATTTTGGTTAAGGATTCGGTAATGAATTCTCCTGTTAGCATTATTCAATACGGTACCAGTATAGATACCAATAATGCTGGTGTTACGTTAACTGAAATTGACACTACTTATGGATGGCAAGCTGGATGGGTGTATACTTATGATCAATATGGAAATGTAACCGATTCTGCTTTTATCAGTTTTGACAACCAATATTACAATGAATACAGTTCTACTACTTTTCAGTTGCAAAACTATGTTACGCCTTATGGTATTGGATTAAGTCTAGGAACCAACGGGTTTAGATGGGTGTACGATGTAACGGATTACCAACGCTTGTTGAGCGATACTGTTGAAATTTCTGCTGGGAACCAGCAAGAGTTAATCGACCTAAAATTTGTGATGATCAAGGGAACACCTCCAAGGAATGTGATTAAAATTGAATCTTTACACAATGGTGATTATGGACATGCGAACATTGCCAATGATGTTTCTTTACCAGCAGTTAATGTTGATTTGAATCCTGCGGCTTCTTCGTTTAGAATTAAAACAAGAACCAGTGGCCACTGGTTTGGAGGTTTTCAAAACTGTGCAGAATTCTGCCCTAAGAACCACCATGTTGAAGTTGATGGCGTTATGCAATTCCAATGGAACAACTGGAAATCTTGTGCTGACAATCCTGTGATTGATCAAGGTGGAACATGGATTTACGATAGAGCAGCTTGGTGTCCTGGAACGTTTACCAATACTTACGATCATGAATTAACACCATTTGTTACCCCTGGAACAACGGTATCTTTGGATTATGGTATGCAAGTAACTGCTGGTGGCATGGAAGGAAATTACAGAACCACCATGCAATTGGTGACTTATGGAGCCAATAACTTTAGCTTAGATGCTCGAGTGGATGAAATTATCACGCCTAACGATTGGGAGTTCCATAACCGTGTAAATCCTGTTTGTGCTGATCCAAGAATTTTGATTCAAAATACGGGAACAACCACTTTAACTTCGTTAACCATTACTTACAATGTAAGAGGTGGTGCTACCGATACTTACAACTGGACAGGTAATTTAGGGTTTATGGAAAAAGAAGAAGTGATTCTTCCGATTACATCTCAAGCTTTTTGGACCACTTCTAACCCAACAGATGTTTTTGAAGTAAGCGTAAGTGCACCTAATGGTGGTACAGATGGCAACCCAGACAACAACAGTGCTTCGAGCACGTTTGAACGACCTCCTGTTTACACTGGTGCATTTTACATGCAATTGGTAACCAATTTAGCAGGTTTTGAAAACTCTTATACCATTAAGGATGATCAAGGAAACATTGTAATGTCAAGAAGCGGTATGGCGGCCTCCACCTCATACAACGATACCATTAATTTACCTGATGGTTGTTATGTATTGGACTTTTTGGACACTGGTGATGATGGCTTAAGTTTCTTTGCCAATAATGATGGGAATGGAACCTTAAGGTTAAGATGGATACCACCAGCTACTCCGTGGTTAAAAACGTTTAACACCAATTTTGGAAGTTTTATAAAGCATTACTTTATTGTAGACAATACGGTGGGTGTAGATGCTTATGATGAGTTTCAACAAATTGAAGTGTTCCCTAACCCGAGCCATGATGTGTTTAACTTAAGCATTACGGGTTATGAAAATGAAACGGTAAATGTTGGGGTGTACAATACCATAGGTGAAGTGCTTTATTCTGAATCGGTAACTTCTGTTAACGGGATGATGAAAACTTCATTTGACTTAAGTGATGCGCCAGATGGTATTTACTTTATCCGCATATTTGGTAATGATGCCTATACGGTAAAGAAGATTATTAAAAATTAAGTAGTTATAGTTTTTTTAAGTTGAAACCTCCAGCAGCAATGTTGGAGGTTTTTTTGTTTTAGGTATGATTTAACAGAGTGTAATTTACTTTTCTCAAACCTAATACGTTAGAAGCGGAGCATTCCCACAGTTATAATAATTGAATTCGTTCTTAAATTTTTTCTTTTGGGGTAAATTCTTTTTTACGCTCTGAATCAAATCGGTACATTCAGCAAAATATTTTTCAAGTTTAGGAATAATTTCTTCCTTGCTAACTTCCTTTTCAATTACGTTATACTGTCTATCACAAATGTGGTAAGTAAACTTCTCAGATAAATCATAAGCCAAAATGTACTTATCATTGTATGCAATGACTTCATATAAATCAAAAAAATTATTTGTAAGTTTAAAAGGCAAGTACATCTTTTTATCATAAATTAAATACTTCAAATCTTTCAAATACAATTGCATATTCTTATTGCTTTTATACTGAGTAACTGTTGAGGGATAATTTTTAGGTATTGGTGTTTTTTCCTTCTTCCAAAGTGAATAATTTTCTTCAATGTCATTAACCGATTCGGGTAAATTTGTTTTAGATGAATAAATTTTCTTAGGGCGTTTTATTGTAGGGAATAATTCGGAAGCATTTCCACAATTATAATTTGCTATACCATGCCAAACCCTTAAAGTATTATCTAAGTTTTTATCCATCAGAGTTAAAAAATCAGTACATTCTTCAAAATAAGGTTCAATTTTTTCTTTTACCTTTTTTTTGTACCTGGGTATAGCTTTTTCAAAATCAACCGAAATACTCGTTGGTTCTTGCACAATATGCAAATCTCTATCTCTTACTGTGAAAATATCTACATATCCATTTGCCAGTTCTTTTATTTTTGCTGTAAGAACATATTTGCTATTAAAAGCAACTACTTCTTCTAACCACCTTTTTTTATCTTCATTAACAACATTGGTATATACCTTATCTCCTAAGACTATAAATTTTAAATCTTCTTGGATATACTTAGTAGATTTTTCTTTTCCAGTTTTAAGTTTATTGGACTGATGAACAACATAATTTTTGATAACAATCCTACCTTGCAAGTCTATTCTTTGATCCCTAGTATCGATAATATAGTATTCAGAGTTTTCGTCATAATCAGTTAATTGTAACGAATTGTTTTGCGCAGTAACTATTACTGAAAAAATTGTTGAAATAAATATTAAGAAAATCTTCATTCCCTAAAAGTACAGAAAATCTAAAAGAAACTCTTGTTCTCTTTTACCATTCTCCTCAACAATACACTTGGTCGGTATCGGTCTTCACCGTATTCGTGGTGCATATTTTCCAATTTGTTGAGCACATGTTCTAAGCCTACCTCATCTCCCCAAGCCAATAATCCTTTGGGGTAATTTACGCCTTTGGTCATGGCTAAATCAATGTCTTCCTTGGTAGCTATGTTTAAAAACAAGGCATCTACAGCTTCATTAATGAGCATGGCCAAGATGCGTTTATAAATCTGTTTACCCAATGCTTCATCTTTATTCGGTTCTGGTTTTACCGCTCCCTCAGAATAATCGTAATAACCTCTCCCCGATTTTCTACCGTACCAACCTGCTTCGGAATGTCTTTTTTGGGTAAAGGATGGTTTGTACCTTGGGTCGTAATAGAAAGCCGCAAATACCGTTTCTGTTACCGTGTAATTGATGTCATTGCCAATGTAATCCATTAGGGTAAATGGTCCCATTCTGAACCCAGCCAATTCTGTCATGGCCCAATCAATGGTCGCAAAATCTGCAATGCCTTCTTCGTATATTTTTAACGCTTCTCCGTAAAACGGGCGCGCTACTCTGTTGACTATAAATCCTGGTGTATCTTTGGTTAACACCGTCACTTTTTTCCAGTCGTCAATCAATTGGCGCGCTGTTGTTGTGGTTGCCTCTGCTGTTTGCACTGCTGGTATAATTTCTACCAATGGCATTAACGGTGCCGGGTTAAAGAAATGAATGCCGATTACTCTATTGGCATTATGACAACTCGCTGCAATGGATGCAATGGACAAGGAAGAAGTATTGCTCGCCAAAATACAATCATCTTTCACAATACCTTCTAACTGCGCGAAAACCTTTTTCTTTATGCCTAAATCTTCTATGATGGCTTCTATTACGATACCACAATCTGCAAAATCATTAATGTTGTTCGAAAATTTTATTCTCCCAATAATAGCCGTTGATGTTGCTTCATCAATTCTCTCCTTCTCTACTAAACGTGCTAAAATCTTTTTTAAACTTGCTTCTGCTTTGCTTAAAGCTTCATCGTTTAAATCTACCAATACCACTTGGTGTTCTTGTGTTGCGGCAATTTGTGCAATACCACTACCCATAGAACCGGCTCCTAAAACGCCTACTGTTGTTTCTTTGTTCATTTACTATATAATTTTCTAATGATACTTATTTGACCTCTATGATGAACTTCATCTTCCGCTAAATGATATAATACCCATGCTAAATTATAACCAGTATTCGGATTATATCCATCTCTTTTTTTATAAAAGTCTTCTTTATTCAATTTTGTTATTTGTTGAATCAATTTAACCCTTGATTCTTTCAGCTTTTCAATATAAAAACTAATTGAATTTTCTGTAATCAGTTGAGGAATGTATTTACCCATCTCTAAACTAGGCAAATATTCTTTACTTTCTAATTCAGACAATTCTCTTTCTTCAATAAATTGTATTCTAAAAAAATTCTCCGCAGAAATAATGTGAGAAAGAAGAACACCAATCGTATTCCAACCATCACTATATTGCCAATTCAATTCCTCTATGGATAAACCTTCAACTCTCTCAATGGTTGTTATTCTTGCATCTTCAATTATTCCTAACAAATAATCAATTGAATCAATATTATCACTATCAAATGGAATATATGTTTTTCTTTTCATAAGATTGCTTTATTTGAATGTTTATCCTTCAACAGGCTCAGGATATCACTTCACTCGCAATGATGTAAACAACACTACTCACCTTTGAAAATTGGACTCCGCTTTTCTAAAAAAGCATTGACTCCTTCTTGGTAATCATATGATTGACCTGCTTCCGTTTGAGTTACATTTTCTAAAGCCAATTGCTCGGTTAAGCTGTTGTTAAACGATTCGTTTAACAATCGTTTCGTTAAACCTATTCCTTTGGTTGGCATTTTTGCTAATTTTTGAGCAATACCCAACGCTACTTCTTGTAACTCTTCATCGGCAACAGCTTTGTAAATCATTCCCATTTTCTCTGCTTCTGGAGCCATTACTTTGTCTCCTAAAAACATCAGAGCTGCAGCTTTTTGCATGCCAATTAAACGGGGTAAATAATAGGTTCCTCCGCTATCCGGAATCAACCCTATTTTACTAAATGCTTGTATAAATGCTACTGAATTTCCTGCTATCGTTATATCACAAGCTAAAGCTACATTGGCTCCTGCTCCTGCTGCAACGCCATTAACTCCACAAACAATTGGTTTTTCAATTTTTCGTAAACGCTCAATTATCGGATTGTAATGTTCTTCAACAATTTTATTCAATTCAGTCTGTTGTGGATCAATGGCTTCTCCCAAATCTTGTCCTGCACAAAATGCTTTTCCTTCTCCAGTCAAATAGATGGCTCTTACTTCAGCATTTGCCTCACACTCGTCTAAACGTGCTTGTAAATCAAATGCCATCTGGCGTACAAAACTGTTAAATTTATCTGGTCGGTTAAGGGTAATTTTCCCTACACCGTTTTCTATTTCAAAATTTATGTTGCTCATGTTTATAAGTATTCAGTAGTCAGTATTTAGGAATCAGTACTTATTATTTTAATGACTTAATCAACCCTGTTAATATTTTTGAGATTTCAATGCATTGTAACCTCAACACGTTTGCTTTTTCTTTATTTAAATAATTTAATCTTTCAGCTAAATAAAGCATAGATTTTACTTCGCTACAAGAAGCGGAAGAAATATACAAAAATCTTTTAAAATCAGCATTACTACTTCTATCAAAACCTTCTGCTATGTTATTTGAAATCGAAACTGTAGCCCGACAAATCTGATCTCGAAACCCAAAATCTTTAGATTCTCTAAAAAGAGCATATATTTCCACAGCCAAATCTTGACCCTTTTGCCAAGCAACTATATCTTCAAACTTTTGAATAGCCATATCCCTTTATACTGACCCCTGATTCCTTATTTCTAACTACTTACTTCCTATTTAACTTCCATTTTGAGATTCCGTTTCCAACATCACCTCCCACAACTACCTTCTTTTTCCCTGCCCCTTCTTGATATAATCTTGCAGCAAACAATGCGGCAATTTCTTCTCCTGCTGGATCTGAATTTTGTAATTTTTCCGCACTAAAATGTTTAGTTACAAAATGAGTATCAAAATCTCCACTGATAAAAGCTTCGTGTTGCATCGCAAACTTACAGAAGGACATAGTCGTTTCGAGCCCACTGATTTGATAATCATCAATTGCTCGAATCATTCGTTGGCGTGCTTCTTCTCTATCTTTTCCGTGGGTAATCAATTTTGAAATCATTGGATCATAGTAAATTGGAATTTCCATTCCCTCTTCAAATCCATCATCTACTCTTACTCCCATTCCCTCTGGCCTAACATAAGTGTTTAATGTTCCGATGTCTGGTAAAAAATTATTCATTGGGTCTTCTGCATATACCCTCACCTCAAATGAATGTCCGTTTATTTTTAGATCATCTTGCGTAAAGCTTAATTTTTCTCCACGAGCAATGTTTATTTGTTCTTTCACTAAATCGAGTCCTGTTATCATTTCTGTTACAGGATGCTCCACTTGCAAACGTGTATTCATTTCTAAGAAATAAAAATCTTTGTTGTTTTCCAATAGAAACTCTACTGTTCCTGCTCCAACGTAATCGCATGAACGGGCTACATCTACCGCACATTTTCCCATGGCTTCTCTAATCTCTGGGGTTAATACAGCGGAAGGTGCTTCTTCTATTACTTTTTGATGCCTTCGTTGAATGGAACATTCGCGCTCAAACAAGTAAACAATATTTCCGTGTGTATCTGCAATAATTTGTATTTCGATGTGGCGTGGAGAGCCTACATATTTTTCTATAAATACCGCTCCGTTACCAAATGAATTTACCGCTTCACTTACCGCTCTATCCATTTGCTCTTCAAACTCATCGGCATTGTCAACTACACGCATTCCTTTACCACCACCACCGGCAGCAGCTTTAATTAGAATAGGGAAACCTATTCCTTTGGCAATTTCTTTTGCTGCTGCAATATCATCAATGGCTTCATCAGTTCCAGGAACCATTGGAATGTTATAACTCTTTACGGTATCTTTTGCTTTCAATTTATCACCCATCAACTCCATCGCTTCTGGTGAAGGTCCGATAAAAGTGATTCCCGCTTCTGTCATTTTTCGAGTAGCATCTGCATTTTCAGATAAAAATCCATATCCTGGATGCAAGCCATCAACTCCTAAATCTTTACAAACTTGAAGAATTTTATCTACCTGTAAGTAAGATTCACTTGATGGAGGTGGTCCAACACAAACCGCTTCATCAGCATACTTTACAAAGGGTGCATTTCTGTCTGCTTCTGAGTAGATTGCAACCGTTTTAATTCCCATTTCTCTGGCTGAACGCATAACACGCAAAGCTATTTCTCCTCTATTGGCAATAAGTATCTTATCCATATTCAATCTCTAAACTATTGAAGGTTAAAATTAGTAATTGTATAGAGTTTTCACCTCATATTTAGAGATATTTAAATAATACCTCTTAAGTAAATTAGTTTTCATACTTTTGTGCTTTAATGAAGTTTGCTTATCCAGAGTTCCTGTACGCATTATTCGCAATTGCGATTCCCATCATCATTCATTTATTTAATTTCCGAAAGTTTAAGAAGATTTATTTTTCTAATGTTGAGTTTTTAAAAGAGGTTCAACAAGAAACACAAGCTAAATCTAAACTTAAACACCTCTTAATTCTACTCAGCAGAATCTTAGCCATTGCATTTTTAGTGTTTGCCTTTGCTCAACCTTTTGTTCCGTCATCAGATAGTGATGTTGCCAATCAAAATAACATCGTAGGGCTCTACATCGACAACTCCTTTAGTATGGAAAGTGTTGGAGAAAATGGTTCTTTATTGAATGAAGCTAAAACCAAAGCCATTGAGGTGGTTAATTCTTACCGCGCTACGGATAAATTTGTTCTCATCACCAATAATTTTAATGCTGGTGATCAACGTTTATTGAGTAATGAGGAAGCCATTGATAAAATTGAGGAAGTGGCCATTTCTTCTAATAGTAGAGCACTTTCTACTATTTATTCAAGAAATAGAGATGCCATTAATTCTTCAGAAATCAACAACAAATCATTTTACTTGCTCTCTGATTTTCAAAAATCGACAGCCGATTTTGGAAACATTAAAGCCGATACGCTTATTAGTAGCTACATTATTCCTATCAAGGCATCTGAAATAAGCAACCTCTACATTGACAGCTGTTGGTTCAATTCACCAACTCACTTACTCAATCAAAACGAAGCCTTAAACATTCGGATAAAAAACAACTCCGAAAATGACCTTGAAAATATTCCCATTAAGCTTTACATCAATAATCAAAACATTGTTCCAGCAAGCTTTTCTGTTGCTGCAAATGACGAAACCATTATCACCTTAAATTACCGCAACAAGACCAATGGCGTACAACAAGGAAGGGTTGAATTGAGAGATAATCCAGTAGTAACGGATGACATTTTCTATTTCTCTTACAGCATTTCTGATAACATTAACATATTAGGAATTGGAAACATTGAAAATGAAGTGGCACTGAATTCCATTTTTACTACCGACAGTGTTTTTAATTATTCGAACTATAATGTTACACAACTCGATTATTCCTTGATTAAAAAAAGTAACCTGGTGGTGATGTATAATTTGAATGAAGTAAATTCTGGATTATCCAATGCCTTGAAACAGTTCGTTGACAATGGAGGAAGCATTCTTATCTTTCCTTCGAAACAAGTTAATTACGACAGTTACCGTGAGTTTTTAAGTTTGTTAAGTGTAAATTACTACACGGCTACAGATACAGCCAGCAACAAAGTGAGGGAGATTAATTTAAAGCATCCTGTATATGCCAATGTGTTTGAAGGAAAACCAAAGGGCAACCTCAATTTACCTGTAGTATCATCTCACTATTTAATTTCGAAAGGAACAACAGCATTCAAAAACAGTATTTTGACCTTAAAAGATGGCAATCCTTTTTTAACTGAATACAAAGTTGCTAAGGGCAGCATCTATCTCAGTACGGTGAGTTTAGATAAAGAAAGTAGCAACTTTAGTAACCATGCTTTATTTGTACCAACGCTGTACAATATTGCTTTGCTGAGTCAGAAAAATTATCCTTTATTTCACACCATCGGCAGCAATTCTACCATAGATCTAAACCGAGGTGAAAAAGACAATGTTTATCACATTAAAAACAACACCATTGACATTATTCCAAGGGTTAGAAATGCAAACAATAGTACTACAGTATTTGTAAATGCTGATATTGAGACGGCTGACAACTACCTCTTAGAAAATGATAAAACTCAAATAGGATTAGCCTACAATTACAATCGTTCAGAATCTGAATTGACTTATTTATCTTCAACTGAAATTGATGAAATCATTAATTCAAATGCCATTAATGCGCAATACATTGACTTAGCAAATGGAACCATACAATCTGCTCTAAGTGATTTAAACATTGGAAAAAAATATTGGAAATATTGTATTATTTTAGCCTTGCTTTTTTTAGCGGTTGAAATTATTTTAATAAAACTCTTCAAATGAACGCTTTA
>JAJCYO010000031.1 GCA_029262875.1 Flavobacteriales bacterium | reverse complement strand
TTGGGTTGAACAATAACAATTTCAGCCGGATTCTCTTTTTCAGTGTATGTGTTGTAGACAACAAGAGAATAAGTTGTAGGAACAATTATAATAGCAGCAACAATTCCTAATGTTTTTATATTGTTTTTAAAGGATTCTCCTAATACAACTGTTTTTCGGAAAATATTAAAAAGCAATATGTTGGTTACAAGGATCCATAATGTCCCTCCCATAACACCAGTATATTCATACCATTGTACAATTTTCGTGTAGTTGGCAAATGTGTTTCCGAATGGGTTCCATGGGTGAGAAAATTCCCAATTAAAATGAAGCCATTCAAAACCTATCCATAATACAATAAGAGCGAAATAGCCTTTTTTATTTCCAAGTCTCTTTTTAATATTATGGAACCATAAAAAGGTTACAGCCATAAATAACGAATAGAGTACTTCAGCCATGATCATCCCTTCAGAGGAAGCATACCATATCCACCATGTGGTGTAAGTGTTAAAAACAATAAATGCTAAATAAGCATTGAAAAAGAGATGACGAGATTTAAATTTCTCAGGATTCTGTGAAATGGTATACTCTACGTAAAGAAGAGGAATTAACGCAACGAAAAACAAAGGTGCTAAGTTTCCAGAAGCGGGCCACGAAATGCCCATCAATAAACCACTAAGAATTGATAATCCTGCTAACTTCAATTTTTGCATGAAACAAAGATAGACTAAAAATTAGATAGATTTTCTCCTTTTCTGTTCAGCAAAAATTAACGAAAGCTCTCTGCCTGTTTGACCGGCAATAGAAGTGTTTTCTTCTGCTCTTCTAATTAAGTATGGAGTAACATCTTTAACGGGGCCGTATGGTACATACTTTGCAACATTATAACCACCTTTTCCCATGTTATTACTAATGTGATCACTCATGCCTAATAACTGAGCAAAATAGACCCTGTTGTCATCAATGTTAATATTATGTTTTGCCATTAAATCAATCAACAGGAGATTGCTTTTTTCATTATGAGAAGCACAGCACAAGGCTATTCTATCAATGTTCTCAATACAGAATTTTACTGCCAAGTCAAAGTCGTTATCCGTATTTTCTTGCGTTTTTTGCATTGGGTCTTCATACCCCATTTTTTCTGCTCTGTCTCTTTCCTGTTCGATGTAAGCACCCCTAACTAATTTCATTCCAATGAAAAAATCTTCATTCTCTGCAATGGCTTTCAATTCTTTTAAATAAGCAATTCTATCCCATCGATACATTTGAGCTGTATTGTAGACAACAGCTTTTTCTCGGTTATATTTCCGCATCATTTCTAATGCAATATCATCCACGGGGTCTTGTATCCATGTTTCTTCTGCATCAATAAAAATTGGTACTCCCATTTCAAAACCAGCAGCGCACATCGTGTCTATTCTGTTTTTTACCCGATCAAATTCTGCCTCTTCGCTTTGAGTTAAGGGTTGTTTAGCGTCTACTTTTTGTAGCAGATCAAACCTTCCAAATCCTGTGGGTTTAAACACTGAAAAAGGGATGTTGGAGTTCGATTTGGCTTTTTTTATTGCGGCTAATACCTCTTGTACGTTGGCATCAAAAACAGATTCTTCCTCTTTTCCTTCAACCGAATAATCCAAGATCGTTTTTACATTTTGATGAGATAACTCATTGATTGTCTTTTCACACTCGGCTATACTTTCTCCTCCGCAGAATTGCTTAAAAATGGTTGCTTTTATTATTGGAATAGGAAACCAAAGGGGGAGAAAGATATTAAGAAACGTTGGTCCAATTTTAATTAACCAGTTCCAACCAATTATTTTAAATAACCAATAACTTCGCTTTAAATCACTACCGCTCTTACCTGAAAAAGCTATTTTGGTATTGTTAAAATCCATTTTAAAAATTAATGAATAAAATTACAATGCGAAATTAGTAGAAAATATGATTTCCCTCAATCATAAATAAGCTATTTTTACAAAATAAAATGAATCCTAATGTCCGTTAATAATATCATAAGTATTAAAACAAAAACTTCTGAAGTTTTTGTTGGTGATGAAGTTTTTAGTGTTCTGAACGAATACCTGAGACCATACCGAAATAAGAAGATATTTGTCCTGGTAGATGAGAATACATTAAAGCATTGTGTCACTGAATTGATAACTCAAAATGAAATTTTGCATAATGCAGAAATATTAGAGATTGATAGTGGTGAAGAAAATAAAACCCTGGATGTGTGTTATCAATTATGGAAAACTTTAGCAGATTATAAGGCAGATCGACACTCATTATTAATCAATTTAGGCGGTGGTGTAATCACTGATATGGGTGGTTTTATTGCATCAACCTACAAAAGAGGAATAGATTTTATAAATGTTCCTACCACTTTGCTGTCGCAAATTGATGCTTCAGTAGGGGGAAAAACCGGGGTTGATTTTGAAGGATTGAAGAACATTATTGGCGTTTTTAATGAGGCAAAAGGCGTTTTCATTTACCCTAATTTTTTAAAGACACTGGATAAAAGGCAAATGCTTTCTGGATATGCAGAAGCATTAAAACACGCACTTATTAAAGATGCATCGTATTGGAAAATGCTTAAAAAAGGAATGCTTTCCGATGATAAAAATTGGGTAAAATTAATTACTTCATCCATTAAGATTAAAAATGAGATTGTATTGAATGACCCGCTGGAAATGGGAGAGAGAAAACTATTAAACTTTGGGCATACCATTGGACACGCTGTAGAGAGCTATTCTTTAGAAAATGATAAAATTCCATTGTGCCATGGTGAAGCCATTGCTATTGGGATGATATGTGAGAGTTATATCTCTAATAAACAACATGAATTATCTGATGGTAATTTAGCAACTATAACTTCGACTATTGCTGACTTTTATAAATCATATCCATTGAATGAATCAGATTTTCACATGCTAATAGAGTTAATGAAAAATGATAAAAAGAATGAAAAAAATGAAATCATTTTTACCCTTTTAGTCGACATTGGTGATGCAACTATTAATCAAGAGGTTAACGTTGATCTAATCTTGGAGTCGCTAAATTATTACAATTCATTAATTGGTGATAAGGTTAAGAACTAATGCCAATCACTTTATCACACCCTACACAAATAGTTCAAGGAGAAATACAGCTTACCTCTTCAAAAAGTGAAAGTAATCGTGCACTGATTATTCAAAGTTTGTGTGATGGTGCTTTTGAAATTGATAATCTTTCCATTGCTGATGATACAAGAATATTAAAGGAATTACTTGATAAAAGTAGCTCGAAAAAAGAAACTGTTAGAGCAGATAATGATGCAGATAAAAATTCTGTACAAGACCCTGACAATTATCAGCAGACATGGTCTGTAGGGTTAGCTGGAACAGCCATGCGATTTTTAACTGCTTTTTTAGCAATAAAGGAGGGTGAAGTTGTTTTGACTGGTGAGCATAGAATGAAAGAAAGACCTATAAAGGTATTGGTTGACGTATTAAAGCAATTGGGTGCTGATGTTGAGTACAAAGAAAAAGAAGGATATCCTCCATTAAAAATTACTGGAAAAAAGTTGGAAGGCGGAAAAGTTATAATAGATGGCAGTGTAAGCAGTCAATATATTTCTGCACTGATGATGATTGCACCTAAATTAAAGCATGGAATTCAGCTTGAATTTATGGGAGAAATTATTTCGAAGCCATACATCAATATGACGATTGAAATGATGAGTTATTTTGGCGTTTCAGTTCATTGGGATGAGAATGCGATAGTTGTCGCTCCAGGTGAATATCAATCAAGAACAATTTCGATAGAGGCAGATTGGAGTGCTGCATCATATTGGTATAGTGTCGTTGCTTTAGCACAAGAAGCCGATGTAATATTATTGGGATTACAAAAGGAAAGTTTGCAAGGAGATGCTATTATTCAACACATTTATAAAAATTTTGGTGTTGAAACAGCTTTTGTAGATGGAGGAATTCGACTAACAAAAAACGATAGTTTGGTGGATACATTTGAATTCGATTTTACAAATTGTCCAGATATTGCTCAAACAGTTGCAGTAACTTGTGCAGCACTGAATATTCCGGCAAAATTATCAGGTTTAAAAACATTAAGAATAAAAGAAACCGATAGAATAACTGCGTTACAAATAGAACTCAATAACTTAGGGTTTAATGTAGAACTCGATGTAGACGATGTAATTATCCATTCACTACCATTATCCATGATAAAGCAATCTTCGGTTAAAACGTATAATGACCACAGAATGGCCATGGCTTTTGCTCCATTGGGGTTGATGAATGAAATAATCATTAAAGATGAAAGCGTGGTGACAAAATCGTATCCTAACTTTTGGCAGGATTTGAAAAAAATAGGGTTTTCAATTAACTAACTTTTAGAATTAAATCAGCCAACCTGTTTGAGTAACCCATTTCGTTGTCGTACCACCCAACGATTTTCACCATTTTACCGGTAATAGAAGTTAATTGAGAATCGAAAATACAAGAATGTGCGTTGCCAACAATATCGATAGAAACAATAGGGTCTTCAGTATATTCCATAATTCCCTTTAAACTGGTTTGAGACGCTTTTTTGAAAGCAGCATTAATTGATTCAACATCAGCATCTTTATTTAAAATAGCACTGATGTCAATTAAGGAGCCATTTGGAACCGGGACACGAATACCACAACCACCAATTTTTCCGTCTAAATCAGGGAAAATTTTAGTAATCGCTTTAGCCGCTCCTGTTGTTGTAGGTATTATGGACTGAGCTCCAGCTCTTGCTCTTCTCAAATCTTTATGTGGAGCATCATGCAATGTTTGGTCGCTGGTATAAGAATGAACGGTTGTGATGTAGGCGCTTTCAATGGTATACATGTCGTTTAATACTTTTACCAAAGGAGCTGCGGCATTAGTAGTACAAGAAGCATTAGAAATAAGATCTTTTGTTCCATCAATAATGTGATCATTGATTCCTAAAACAACAGTTTTTATTCCTTCGCTTTTAGGCGGTGCAGATAGAATTACTTTTTTTGCTCCAGCAGTGATATGCTGAGTAGCCATTTCTTCAGTTAAGAATAATCCTGTGGCTTCTACTACAATTTCAATTTTCAGCTCCTTCCATGGAAGGTTAGCCGGATTCTTTTCGTTTATAATTTTAACGCTTTTGTCATTGATGATAATTTCATTAATGTGAGAAGTAACATTGCCATTAAATTTTCCATGAACCGAATCGTATTTCAATAAATGAGCTAATGTATCAGCATCTGCTAAATCATTTATTGCTACCAATTCAATAGTAGGATAATGTTGTAGTGCTCTTGTTAAAGAACGTCCAATCCTACCAAAACCATTTATTGCAACTCTAACCATATTAATTTAATTTGAGCAAAGATACTTATTGTGCTGATGGGTTAAAGAAATTAGGGGCATAAAAAAAGGCTTTCCGGAAAGAAAGCCTTTTTAAATATATAATAGTATCTAATTATAAACTAGCTACGTGTTTTGTTAATTTAGATTTAATGTTAGCCGCTTTGTTGTTATGAATAATATTTCTTTTAGCCAACTTGTCTAACATAGAAGAAACTTTAGGCAACATTGCTGTAGCTTCTTTCTTGTTACTAGAATCTCTTAGTGCTTGAATAGCATTACGAGTAGTTTTATGCTGATATTTATTTCTTAGCGTTCTTGTCGCTGTTTGTCTTATTCTTTTTAATGCAGACTTATGATTAGCCATATCTTTTCTTTTACTTAATTTTTAAGGACTGCAAATGTATGAAATTTTTCTAAAAACCAAACATTTTACCTTTTCTTTTAAAAAAGTGGACTAACGTTATTTTTATTATCACCAATGATGGCTTTTTTGTAAATGATCTTGTTACGGATGGGTTACGAAAAGAGAAGGTTACTGAGGATTTAGTTTCAAGTCGGACAAGGCTTATCATTCTGGCTGCTAATACCACTTTGCCGCATCTAAACACGAATTATCTTTTTTCTTCGACCGAAGTTGTTCTTAGGGGGGCGACCAATATAGGCCGAATTAATGAGAAAGTTCTCTCCTAAATTAATAGTTTGCTAAGTTCTAAAATTTTCGTATATTAAGTCCGACTAATGGCCATTATCAATAAAAATGAAAGTTACCACACAGTACATTCTATATATTTTATTCATCGGTGTGTTGTTAAACCTAAGTCCAATTATTGACGCTTTCCTTCATCCTAACATACCATATTTTGACACAGAACACATAATCGTGGGTGGAGTATCAGGGTTGATTGGAATTATTTTCGTTCTTCTATGGATTAGGTACCTTAAACGAGAAAGGCAATCTAAAGCTAAAATTAATGACCTAATATATAATATGAATGATGGTTTTATGGTGGATAACATTTATGGAGATGTTATTTTCTGTAATACTAAATTTTTAGAGATTTTTGATCTTTGTCAAAACGATATAGATAATGGAGTAAATTTGGTTGATTATGTAGAGAAGGGTTACATTAATATACATGAGGAAAGACACAAAAAAAGAATCAGTGGAGAGCCTGTTGAGGACGTTTTTGAATATAGGGGAATTAAAAAATCAGGAGAAAGATTATGGATAAAAGTAAGAGTTTCAGTAATCAAAGAGAATGGGAAAATAACAGGAACTCAATCTATTATCTCTGATGTTACTAAAGCAAAAGAGAATGAGATCATGTTAGAAAAGGCTAATGGACTGATTATTGAAATCGAGGAATCTGAAAGAACTAAATTAGCGTATGATTTACATGATAATTTTGGTCAAATTTTAGCGGCAACCAAAATGCATTTGAATAGTATTGAATCAACAGCGGAAACCAAAACCATCGATGATTTAATCGAATCTGCATTGAGCTCCATCAGAGGGATTATTAATCAGTTGCATCCTAAAGACTTAGACAATATTGGTCTGGAAAAAACCATTGAAAATCTTTGTCAACAAGTCTCACACAGCAAGAGTTTAAAAATTCTTTTAAAATGTGAAGAAAGCTTTAAAGAAAATTTGTTATCAAATCACCAACGGTTCTACATATATAGAATTGTTCAAGAATGCCTCGGTAATTCAATTAAACATTCGAAATGTTCTGAAATTGAAATAATATTATCTATTGAAAATGGTGAAATAATAATTCTATTCACTAATAATGGCGAAAAGATTAACGAAGGTGTTGCAACAGAAAGCTCAAATTTTTCTTCACTAAAAAGAAGAACACACATTCTAAAAGGGAAATTTAAATTGAAAAATAATAGAGATAACAATGTTGGTTTTGAATTTAGATTTCCTTTAGTTATTGATTAAAATCAAGGTTCTGTCGCATAAATCAGGTCTATTATTTGGTTGTCCAATAAGCTTCTTATGTAAAGTAAAGCCATCTTGTGGAGAGTACGAACACGATTATGTCAAAAATGAAAAAACTAAAAGCCCTCTCATAGAAAGGGCTTCAGACTGTTGTTGTTGATTGCAGCCCCAACAGGAATATTGTCGAACTCTATTGTTCAGAATAGAGAAATAATAATCAAAGGATTTAAAAGAAAGAGTAGAGGATGTTAAGACCGTTGAAACAAACTTTATGAAGTATGTGGATTTTGGCTTTGATATTATGGAAAATTTGAGTGATATTTATAAAAAGGTAGAGCCTATTGTGAAGCAGAAAATTATACGTTCGATATTTCCTGAAAGGTTAATTTTTGAAGATAATAATTATCGAACTCCTAAGGTTAATGACGCACTTCACCTAATAAGTAATCATATCGGGCTTCTTAAAGAAAATAGGGTAATAAAAAAAGACAAATCTGATGATTTGTCTTTTAAAGCAGCCCGTAGGGGGCGTTTCCTTTGATGGCAAAAGGATACAGAATATTACACTATTTACACTTTATTCTATTTTTAAGAAAATCAATAATTCCTAGTAGTTAATTCTGTAAATAATGTGTGTTTTTAGTAAAGGATTTTGTTACGGATGAGGTTGCGAAAGGATGAAAAAATGTAGAATTTAGGTTTAAGCCTGACTAGGGGCTTACCAATCTAACCACTAATACCACTTGGCCGCACTTATACACGACTTTCTTCTTTTAGTGGGTTGGTGAAAATACGCAAATACGGATAGAAAACAGTTAAAACCCTGTAACGAATTTATGACTATTAATTAGAATAAATTAATGCGACAGAACCAGAATAGTAGCCAATTCTTCCTTGTTTTTTAAAAGAGTTCTGCATGCTCAACAACCCCATAAAAAGCATGGTTCTCTCCATGTTCCAGTGCCCAACAAGTATTTCCATAATCAAAATGCCAATATTCCTTTATATCAACCACAAACTCTTCATCTTCAAATATATTAATTAGTAATTTTCTATTCTCCTTGGCTTTAGTTGAAATGTATGGATGATAAGGATAACATTTATCGTTCAGATTCATTGTAAGTCCATCATTCGTTCCAAAATCCATGATACAATCCTCCTTCAAGTCATAAATTAAGGCATCTACAGCCCCTCCCGTTGAATGCATAGATTTCATAGTCGGAGCAATAAAATATGAAACCAATTCTTCAATTTCTTCTAATTGTTTATCAGGATATTCCTTACGTACAGCACTCACTTTATCTTCCCACAATAAACGCTGATGATCAAAGGATCTCCACGCGGAGCGTATAATTAATTTTTTATCTTGTTGATCTAATACCCTACTGATTCGTCCTATTTTATCGTAAACATCCTCTCTAACCATATATCTATGGTCTTTCATAATTGATGGTTCAAATATCAGGTTGAATCCCGATTCTTTTAAACTGATTAAACGAGAATTATTCTCTTGAATTTCAACTCTAGGAAGAAGCTGTAAATGCTTACGATATTGGTGTTCTACCATTTCACAATATTCTTGAGCATTGTTAAAATTAATAGACCGTTTATCTACATACTCAGAAGTCATTGCAGAGAGTAAAGCACTATAGTTCATGTCAAATTCTAGTTCACGCCCCACTTTCAATTCTTTAGTTTTGGAATTTATAATAAGATGATCACTAGTTGCCCCTATGATATCTACGTCCATTCTTGGAAATATTCCATCTACTTGTACATCCTGTAATCCTAAGTTTAAAATGGTTCGCTTCATCATGCCATTATCATGGAATTCAGGAGTTTTACCAAATGCATCTTGCGAGATATTACCATTAGGAAGTGAAGGTTTTATTTTTGATTCAATCACCTCGGCTACCAAAGTAAATGCATCGGTAAAAAGCTCTGGGATGGGAATTCTGTTTAAAGTTTCGCATCCTAAGAAAATAGATTCACCAATCCTTAGGTTATTTACCTTGCCAGGATTTTTTGTTGCCATAAACCAATTGTAATTAGCAGAATTACCCCCAGAAATAAAAGTTAAATTCAGGTCATGTTGAGCTTCAATCTCATCCGCTATCAAGGATAACTGCTTCATTTTGTCATCATCAGGAGAAACCCCTCCAAAACATGCTAAGTTAGTTCCTAACCCTACAATCTCTACCCCCTTCAATTCCTTGATCCTATTTATATTTTGATTCAAATTTGAAGGCATAATCCCTTCTCTCAAGTCACCTAAGTCCACCATGAGAATGATTTTATGATGGATTGAATGTTCTAAGGCAAATTTTGACAGTTTTTTAATGATCTCTAGTTCACTATTTAAACTTATATCAGTGTATTTTACGACATCTTCTGCTTTACTTATACTAGGGGTTCTAAGCAATAAAAACTGAGCCTGAATACCAGCATCACGCATTCGCTTTATATTGGATAATCTTGAATCGGCAAGGATATTTATACCGCTTTTAACTAGCACATCTACTACAGTAGGATTTCCACATACACCTTTGGTAACACCTATAATCTCGATACCTTTTGAAGCATAAAGCTTTATTAATGTTTTTGTATTGTGAGCAATTTTTCCTAAATCAATTTCGACTCTTGGGGTTAGCATATTTTAGTGGCTTGTCCTAATTTAGGGAATACTTTATAAAGCTCTCTTATCAATTTGCCACATCCGTGAATTAGAACATCTGTGGTAGGTAATTCATATTCGTATTCATACTTTTCAATAGTTGTTTCCAATTCGTCATCAACCATGTCTTCATGATTAATTGTAATGGCAATCACATGCGATTTAGAGAAGACCTCAATCAATTCAATTTCACTTTCAAGTGTCGGCATAGGGATTTCCGAATAATCACAGCGATTCTGTCTTTTAGGAGGGTGTTGAATAATTATTGCTTTTGGCATGGCTCCTCTTAATATTGCGCTTGAAGATGTAAATGCTGGATGACTAAGAGCCCCCTGCCCTTCAACAATTATGATATCAGGATGATCTTCTTGGATAGCCTCTAGAATTGCGTTTTCAACTTCGCCAGTTGCAAAACCAGAGCTTAACACATCAATAGCTACTCCAAACTTTGAACCCTGAAGAATTCCAGTTTGTCCAGTAGCAATAAAGGTAGCTTTAACACCTTGATCTCTTAATGCAGTGACAAGAGATACAGCGGTTGTTCTTTTTCCAACAGCGCAATCAGTTCCAGCTATCAAGATTACTGGTGTTTTAACAGCGTTGATTTTTCCTGTAAAATTATGAAGGTCTTTACGCGGTGGTGATTTTCTGATATCATACATTTTAATGCCATATTCCGTTGCCTTCAATCTATATTCTTCATTGTCGTTAAAAAATTCGGGTAGACCATTTACAATATTCATCCCTTTTTGCATGGCATCAAAGATTATTTTTTTTTGATCTTCATCTAAGTAAGATGCCAAAGGAGCAATACCATAAATAAAATATTCTGGAACAAGTTTCAACTGATTTATGGCATCATTAATACTTGAAAATATGGGGATACCAGACTTTTTATCATCTAGGTATTCTCCTGTATCTAGCCCTGCTTTTGTACTGTCGATCACCCCCAGTATTTCGTATTTTTCTGAATGACGAGCAAGTCCATTTGCTACTTTTCCATCCAACTTTCCAAATTCATTCTCACTGTATATTAAGGCTGAAGCTTTCATAGGTATTAGTTTTAAATAAGGGTTAATAATCTGAGCACTATCTCTGGGCTCTTAATGTTTTAGTCCAAATGAAACATTGTAATTATAATTAGGGTAAGAAAAATTGAAATAATAAAAGTTGTTCGGTTATAAATGGCGTTCTTAAAATGATAGATTATCTTTCCAAGATAGCTAAGAGTCATCGAATCATAATAGTCATACACATTGGTTTGTATCCAGTTCCATTTTACCAAGCCTCTTATTGTACTCACTATTAAATGAATTACTAAGTATTCACCTATTATTATAACTATTATATTCATCTATTAATTTTTTTTCAGCTTCGTACCTCGATTTCCAGTAAACAGTCTTTAAGGTTTTAATTGGTGTAAATTTTCCAAATTCATCATCATACCATAACCTACCAATATAGTATCCCATTGAATTTTTCAAAACTTGAATCAACGTTGTTCCAATACCGCCAAATCCAACTTCTTGAACATTTTTTCTGAACTTCACACCATTCAAGGTTAATACCGGTCTTCTCATATATACATTATATTACTAACGTTGAGCTCAATTGGAATCATCCTTTTGTGAAGATGATTTAGATGTTTGCAAGAATGCTAATCTTTTTTAAAAGTGAGCGTGCTCGCAATATCGGTTACTAATTCACGCTCAAAATAGGCAAGATGTTTTTTTTCAGGTTCGTCTTCAATGGAACAATAATATATCCTGTCTTTATATGCGGCTACAATCAGTCTTAGTTTTGGAGCTACCTTGGCAAATACTACTTCGCCTTTTTTATACTTATTTTCCATTTCACTTATTTTTCGTATTGTAATGATGACACATTTTTCTTTTTCTATCAAAATTTGCAGCCGTCTCTTTGTAAGGGATTAGAATTGGTTTAACTATTAAGTAATTAGGTGTTAGAGAAATACCAAGTTTTGGTTCAAATAAGCCGAATCTGGTAATTTTTAATTTGAATACCTGTTTGAAAAACCAAAGTCCATTTTGAATAAATTTAACGCCTATTCCAATTGTGGAACTCCAAAAACTATTGCTTTTTTGTGTAACCATCGGCTTTCTACCATCGATGCTGTTAACGGCATAATAATGATGCATTAGATTACTGGTTCTATAGGAATATCTGGAGGTTGGTTGGTTTTCATTCATAATTCATCAAGTTTATAATATGTAAATTTGGGTTTAATTGCCCTATTGACTCTTACACTACAATATATTAAGGTTACATAAATCGCACGTTTTGAAACTATTTGAGGATTAAGAAACCATATTTCTTATTCGATAAATGATATTTCTGAATTTATTAGATGGATACCAGTTTTTAAGATCAACATCATTCAAAGAATAACATTCCCCGTTTGTATACTTACAAACGATATACTCAAATTTGTTTAACTCGAGTGTTGCTTTTTTACCTTCCGAATTTTCTATTCGCACTGGGAGGGTCATTGATAATACTATCTTTTTATTCATTTTAAATGATTTTATAAAGGATTATTGTATAACAAAATTCAATTAATTAGTTGTAGGTGGCATTACATAGTAGGTGGTATGATTTATATATTTCACACCTATTGTAAATAGGTTTTTGAATCTATATTTCCCATAATAAAAACCGCAAAGGGAGGTTAATCATCTTTTATAGTTGTATATTGTAAGAGGTTCAAGAGAACAATGTTTTTTGTTCCGAGAAGGGGAGAGCATATTTAATAAATCCAAGAGAAAAATTGAAACTATTTATAAAATACATGGTCAGTTTGCGTTGCAAAATGATGGTAAAACAGGAACTAGCAAAAATGGGTTTGCGATATGTTTTTGTGGATCTTGGAGTTATTGAAATTGAAGAAGATATTACAGCAGAGCAGAATGAAGAGTTAAAAAAAAATCTGCTCAAACTAGGATTAGAACTTTTAGATGATAAGAGGAGTATTTTAATCGAAAAAATAAAGAATGTAGTTACTGAGATGATTCATTACTCGGATGAAATACCTAAAACCAATTACTCTGATTATATTAGTGATAAGTTAGGTTATGATTATACCTATTTGTCCAATATTTTTACAGAAGTAAACGGAATTACAATTCAGCAATTTATTATTCTAAATAAAATCGAAAAGGCTAAAGAATTAATTCTATACAATGAACTTAACCTTACTGAAATTGCTTTTCGTCTCCATTACAGTAGTGTAGCCCATTTATCTAATCAGTTTAAAAAAATAACTGGAGTTACACCGACTTTCTACAAACAATTAAAAATTAAAAGAAGGGATAATCTTGAAGAACTGTGAATTATGTAACTATTGTGATTGCTTTTGTAATCATATTGAAGAAGAATAGTATCATCTTTGACATCTGATAGGTGGTACAGTAAAAATGTACAGTAAATTCCCTTTAATGAGCAGGTATTTATTGCCTGCTCATTTTTTTATAATTAAACTTTTCTTGAGTTACTAGCAAAAGAGTTTGTGTCATCGGTTAAAATATATGGGAAATATGGTTGGTCAAATTGTTAATTCGATTTGATTTATTTAAAAATTATATCAGAAAAAAATGAGATCATTAGTTATATCAAACCTAATAACAAATCGAGAAGACATATCACTTGATAAATATTTGTCAGATGTTAGTAAAGAATCCTTAATCTCTATGGAAGAGGAAACTGAATTAGCTCAAAGGATTAGAAATGGAGATCAATTAGCGTTAAGAAAATTGGTCTTGGCGAATTTACGGTTTGTGATTTCGGTTGCAAAACAATACCAAGGTGCTGGAATTCCATTAGCTGATCTAATCAGCGAAGGAAATTTAGGTCTTATAAAAGCAGCAAATAGATTCGATGAAACGAGAGGGTTTAAATTTATATCTTATGCTGTTTGGTGGATTAGACAAGGGATTATGTCATGTATTGCAGAACAATCAAGAGCAGTTCGTCTCCCCGTTAATCAAACTGCCAACATTCAAAGAATGAAAAAAGCTTCAGCAGCTTTTGAACAAGAAATGGAAAGAAGTGCTACGAATCAAGAACTCTCTGAAATTTTAGAGGTATCATTGGATAAAATCGAAATCTCTAGTCGAAATCAGCCTTTTCATATATCATTAGATGCACCCCTTGTCCATGATGAAAATTATTCTTTAGGTGAAATTATTACAGATAACAATGTTGGCGATACCGATAGTAAATTAATAATTGAGTCCTTACAAACAGAAATAAAAGGGTACTTAGAATGTCTTAAACCACTAGAAAGGAATGTCATAATTAGTAGTTTTGGTATTGGAAAAACGCAAGAATTGACGTTATCAGAAATTGCCTCAGAACACCATTTGTCTAACGAAAGAATAAGACAAATAAGAAATCTTGCTCTTTCTAAATTGAGATCAAGTATGAAACGAAAAAGATACCACAAATCGGTATAGCAATTAGTCTCACATTAAATCGGTCTATTTTTTATTTTTAGGTTTAGAAGCTTTCGTATGTCCCAGTTCAAATGCATCATCTTTTGTAATTGGTGTAAAGTGGTCCGCCTCATCAATAAGCACAGATGCTGTGTTTTTTTCAACCGCAGCAATTTCAACTCGCACTCCTCTTGATTTAAGGTATCTTACCAGTTCAACGTAATCAGAATCTCCACTAAGAATTATTATTGTATCAACTTTTTGTGCTACTTGGGTAGCGAATATGGTCAATGGAATATCTGCTGATTTATGACAGGGGACAACACTTCCGTGAAAATTCTCATGAAGTCTTTCTGCTAATTTTGAACTAATTTCCTTTCCTTCCCTGAAATAGACTAGGCGATTAAGAGCTCGGTCTGACAAAAGTCGAGGTACTAATGTGTCGAAATTTGCAAAAACACTTTTTTTGGTGAGACTTTGTAAGCTACGTTCAATGTTATTTCCATCAATTAGTACAGCAACGCATTGGTCTATCTTTATCATATGATTTATTAGTTGAATCTTTGATTTGTAAGGTAGGTATAAATTGCCACAATTATCTTTGAATGACTAATTATAAAATTTCAACGTCTCATAACACAATTTATGTTAAGTAGGAGGTGTTTTTCTTGACTTTGAATATCCCCTAGCTATATAAGTAGCTTAAAATTTTTCCAAGTCCAAGGAGTATATATCTTCTGGATTCGGAGGTGCTGTTGAACATAATCTATTCTTATAGGACAAAAATATTATTCTCAGACAAGCTCCTCAGAGTCTATAAATGATCAGTATTATTTTTAGTTTTAGTAAAAAAGGCAATTAATCCACTTTTATGCGATTTTATGCGGATTAGTCCACTTTAGATTCCACTTTGTTATACCTTGCATTTAGGACACCATTTCCCCTTTTTTATATTAATTGGTGGTGCTTCCCACTGGTGACCATTCTCACATTCCCATAACAATTTCGTATGAGTGTTGATATATTTCTTGGAAAGACATTTTCCTTTATTTTTTATAGCGATTTCAACCATATCTTCAATAGTCGCCTTTCGATTCCCAGAGCATTTAGGGCACCATGAACCTCTTCTAACTGCACTTGGAATTGCTTCCCAGCGATGACCCTTTTCACATTCCCACTCAAGCTTAGAATGAGTTGAAATATATACCTTAGAGATTAATTTGCCATTTCTTTTTTTTGCAATTAGTTGGATGTCTTCAATTTTACTCTTTTGTGATTCTGACCTGTTTTTAATTCCACAAATGGGACACCAAGTTCCTTTCTTTACGTTATCTGGTCTTGCGTTGAACTTATGACCTTTGTCGCATTCCCAATTTAAAGCAGTTCTATTATTGATATATTTTTTCGATAGGCATTTACCACCGTTATCTCTCGCAAGAGATACCATTGATTCAATTGTCAATTTAGTAATTCCAGCACAGGTTGGGCACCATTTACCTTGTGATATATTATTAGAATTAGTAAACCATCGGTGTCCACTTTCACATTCCCATTCCATCTTTATTTGAGACCCAAGATAGATTTTTGATAAGCATTTACCACCATTGGATTGAGCCAATAGCTTTAATTTTTGAAGGTTATCTTCAGGAGTATAAGCATCTCTTAGGTTAACATCTGTATCATCAAAATTCTTAGGTAGATTGAAATTATTAGCAATACATTCCTTTTTTAAATATGCCTTTACATCTCCAACATTCAGATGTTTCGGAATTTCTGGTATTGAAAGTAGTAATATCCCATTCTCCTTACACAATTTTGTTTTTATTCTATCATTAGATTTTCTTCTTTGAAGTTGTTTTTCTGTTTTTATGAAGAATCCATCAATGTAATAATGTTGACCTCCTTGATGTTCAAAAGCTAATTTCAATTTATCATTATAACCATCTAACTCCATTTGGTTTCCTTTGTCATTAAGCAACCAATCTGGAAATACTTTATCAAAATTAGTATTGAACAGTTGCTCAAAAAACACTCTGCAAATTCTTTCACCTATTCCAGCCGAACATTTTGGACACCATTTCCCTTGTTTAATATTATTTGGGTTTGCTTTCCATTGGTGACCATTGCCACATTCCCATTTCAATGAAGTTTGTGAATTGATGTAGGTTGATGATAGACACTTGCCATTTCTACTATCTGCCAATAGGTGCATATCTTCTATGTTGCCACGATGTTTATCTGACCGCTTACTGACGTTGCATTCTGGACACCAATATCCGTTCTTAATCAGATAAGGTTTTGTTTCCCATTGGTGGCCTTGCTTACATTCCCATTTGAGTTTTGTATCAATGTTGATGTATTTTTTGGATAGGCATTTCCCTCCTTTGCTTTCTGCAATTTCTTGCATTAATTCGATAGTCAATTTGGCTCTGTTAGAACAGTGAGGACACCACCTATCATCGGATTTCATGCTTGTAAATGCTGCATTCCATTTATGTCCTTTATTACATTCCCATTCCAGGTGGAGCTTCCCACTTATATATTCTGTTGAAAGACAATTACCTTTTTTTCCTTTCGCATAAAGTTGAGCTTCAAGGAGACCACTTTCTCTCAGTTTTTTAACACGACTGTTATCTGAGCACTTCTTGCACCATGCTCCTTTTTTAATAAGACCTGGGACAGCATCCCATTGATGACCTTCTTTACATTTAAACTTCAACTTGGTGGTGGAATTAACATACTGTTTAGACAAACACCTTCCACCTTTTGCCTTAGCAATTTTTATAAAATCTTCTATGGTAGTCGTACTTTTCAATTTATATAGGTTCTTACTTCCGAAAATACAGAATCTGTAGAGTTTTTGTATGGTGTTGCTGAAGTTAAATACCTTTTTTAGCTATAGGATACTATAGAAAAATTAAAGAAACTGCTATAGCCGTAACAACCAATCTATACTCCTTACGTATCTTTAGAAGATATAAATATAAACTTAAACTAAAGGAGATTTAGTAAATTGAAACTATGAATTATAGTATAGAAGAAGTATATCAGGAATTTGGGAAAGATGATAAAGTTGCGGTTATAGACTTTGTTGAAAATTCAGATGCTTACAATAAATATGGTAAAGAATTAACTGTAGTTGTAGATTATACACAAGAAGAGAGGGAAGCGATAGACGAAACTATAGAGTTACATCCATCCACAAGAAGTGCAGGGATTGTAAAACTTAAGGAGTTACTGAACAAAATTGATGATGCATTAAAAGAAACCTTACTTAATTGGAAAAAACGGTGAAAGTGACCACGAGTTAACGTTTTAAAGTGACCATGTAGATTCGGTTGAAAGTGAGCAGTAAAAACGGAGTAAATTGACCACCCAAAATACGAGGAATAATTATTAGCTATTGTTCACATTTGATTA